>JAQCKL010000025.1 GCA_027592485.1 Cyanobacteriota bacterium | reverse complement strand
CACCCCCTGAATATCCGCCGCCTTGGTCATCGCATCAGCAGCCCCAACCATGGCTGGGAACCCTCGGGTTTCTAGCAAGCCAATCGCTTGGTTACCCATTTTGCCCCGCCCCATTTTTTCCAGCTCATCTAGATGCAGACAAATAGGGAGGACTGCCTCTAGGTTAGGCAGCGGGCGCGAAATCAGTGCTGAAGTAATGTATTGCCCAAATTGCTTGGCGGTTTGCGTCCCCACCTCCACCGCCATCCTGACATCGGCAATCCCCCCCCGCACGATGGCTGTGCATTGGCCGGAGCCGGTTTTTTCATAGCCAATCAGCATCACATCAGCCGACTTAATCATGGCGTCAGCGGTACCCACAACCGCTGGAAAGCTCTCGGTCGAGACCAGCCCCAAGGCTGCCCCCTGCAACTTGGCAGCCCAACGGGAAGCATGGGGGGAAGAATTTGCCGGAGAGGGGGAGAGATTCAGGTTTGCCGCCATGACGGGCCTCTATTGGGACGACCAAGGTCCCTTTATTCTATGGAATTATTCTCTGAATTAGCGGTCGATAACGGTTGACGGTGGGGAAATAGGGTTTGAATGAGCCCGGCAATGTGCTCGCGACCGTAAACGGTAGCTGCTCCCGCAAGCGGAGTTGAGTCCTCGGCGGGCACTGTCGAACCCCTGGGCTCTGGGGCTGGTTCAGATACGGGGGCTTGGGGCTGGCGGTTGGTTGAGTCGTCATGGGCAGCTGTTCCATCGGTTGTGGAGCTGCTGGATTCTGGGGGAGAAGCCAGGGTGCGGCTCTGATCTCCGAGCAGCGATCGCGCTGGCAAAACCTCAGACTTACCTATCGTGGGATCCAGCAGGGTACTTTCCGCCCCGACACAGGCGTGAGCCCCAATCACCCCCCGACCCACCACTAACACCCCAGCACCGAGGCTAACCCCCTCCTCTAGGGTTAAGGTCCCCTGTTGGGCCTGGATGATCACCCCAGTCCCGATACAGGCCCTAGCCCTGATCACTAAGCAACTACCGGGGAGAGCCTTAAGCACAGCGCCAGGAGCGATCGCGACATCGGGGGCGATGGTTACCGCTCCCGCGACGTAAAACGCCGCCGCATCTAGCGCTGCAACCGCTTGAGACATTCCCTCGGGACTTTAGTAATAGACAACAGCGTGATAGACAACAGCGGTTCCAAGAACCAATCCTAAGGTTTCTGAATAGTCGTCTCTAGCACCCGACGTTTTGCCTTAGGATCAATCCCCACCAGCCGGACATACTCGCCACTGTGACCGTGAAGACTGGACTCCAGGGCTCTCAACACCTCAGAAGCACCTTGCCCTTCCAACATGCCGCCATTTTGCCAAGCGCCACTTCGATAGCGACGGATATCGGCATGCTCTAGACTGAGCCGATAGCCCTGGCTGACCAGTTCTCGGACTTGCTGCACCAGCTCATTCGCTAAAGGTCCTGGGCTAGCAGCCCCATTGCGGTGGGCACCATGGCCATGGCTCGACGCAGGTGCCGCTGACGCGCCATTGCCACTGACAGCAGGGCTCTGACCAGGGCGCTGAATCATGATCGGGGACAGACGCTTCTTGGCTTTAGGATCAACGCCAAAGATGCGGATATAGTCATCCCCATAGGTGCGTAAACAGCCTTCTACGGCTGCCATCACCCCAGACTCATGGGTCGCGTCTACGGACACCGTTTGCCAAACATTACTGCGGAAGCGGCGAGGGTCAGCATGCTCAATGCCCACACGATAGCCTTGTGACAATAGTTGGCGGACTTGCTGGCTCACCGTTGCCGATGCCGTGCCACCGGTCGTGCCATTGGCGCTATAACTGGTTGCGGCAGCAGAACCGCCATTAGCGGCCACCGGTCGCCCATCCGGTCGTTGAATGGTAGTTTCCGTGACCCGACGTTTTGCCACCGGATCAATCCCAAACATACGGACGTAGTCATTACCATGCTCAGCCATACAAGCTTGCACAGCGGCTAGCACTTCAGGCTCGTGCATAGACTGGACGGGGGAGCAGGTTTGCCAAATATTGATCCGGTAGCGACGGGGATCCGCATATTCGGTACCAATCCGATAACCCTGATTCAAAAGCTGCCGAATCTGCTGGATGAGATCGCCAGATAGAGTACCACTATGGCTGGGCTGGGATCCGTAGCGACTTGGGGGACTAGAAGCCGCTGCAACAGAGGTCTTGGCTACAGACAAGGGCTTACCATCGGGCCGCTGAATCGTCGTAGTGGCCACTCGCCGTTTAGCCACGGGATCGATCCCAAACATGCGCACATATTCACCGGCATGTTCTGCAATGCAGTTCTCTAATGCGGAGAATACGTCACCCTCGCGGGTGGACTGGATCGGAGAACAGGTCTGCCAAATATTAATGCGGTAGCGACGGGCATCGGTATGCTCGGTGCCAATGCGATAGCCTTGGCTCAGGAGCTGCCGTACCTGTTGCACGATGTCTGGGTTCAATCTTTGAGGTTGCATGGTCGTTAGTCCGTTGTCATCACTAGTAAAGGCCGAGGTAACGCGATCGCTATAGAAGGTTGGGGCAGTGGCGCGATCGCCAGCATTTCGAATGGGGGTAATACAAGCGGTATCGTCTGCACAGACATAGCCAACCCGCAGGGCCTCATTGGCATTGATCACATCCTGCACAAAGGCCAGATCATCGGGTTCCACCTCGGGCAAGGCATCAGCCTGCTTTTGATGGGTGACCACCGCTCCCGAAGGCACAAACTTACCCGGCGGAATTTCCACATCTTGAACCAGGGCATGCATCATCACCACTACCCCTTTCCCTAAGCGGGCATTAAAGATAGTGGAGCGAAAACCGATGAAGCAGTCATCACCCACATAGGCTGGCCCATGGATAAGCGCCTTGTGAGTCAGACAAACGCGCTCGCCGACCCAGATGGAATAGGGCTGTTGGTCATCCCCTAATACCCGCCCATGCTCCAAGCCATGCAGAACCACCCCATCCTGCACATTGGTGTCTTTACCCACCCGAAAGGGTGTGCCTTCATCCGCCCGCATGGATACACCAGGGGCAACCAGCACGTTTGCACCAATACGCACGTCCCCAATCATTTGAGAGAAGGCATGCACGTAAGCAGATGGATCAATCGCGGGCTCCGCCAAGTCCTGAGACCAAGGCGTAGGCGGAGCAGCTTCTCTGCGGATCCCCATGTACCCGACACCTCCGCAAAATTATCAATACAAGCAGCTACCGGTTGCCTAGGATCAAGACCGCCAAAGGAATGCCAGGTGCAACCCCCTCAACTCAGATCCTCACGCTTGCTGTAAAGCGATCCAGAGGCAAGGGAAACCGTATCGACAATGGCAACCACGGTGGCATCCACAGGTCGATCGACATATCCCTCATGTTGGCGGGCACCACTGCCTCGGCTAATGAGCACCCACTCGTTGATGCCAGCACCCACCACATCTGCGGCAACTTCATAGTCGGGCAATGGCTCTCCGGTGTCGCTCAAAAGCTGCACCAAGAGAAATTTCACTCCCCTGAGACTGGGTTCTTTGCAGGTACTCACAACCGTGCCACGAACTTTGGCAAGTAGCATTAGCAGGGCCTAACGACCGTAGGGCCGGATACCAGATACGCTTTCACGGAATTGCTCAACCGCTTCGGTGTAACGAATGGGCAGAACAAATTCTAGGTTCTCGTGGGGACGAGCAATGATGTGCGTCGAGAGCACTTGGCCGCCGTTGACGCGCTTGACGTTCTCAACCCCGGCCGAAACTGAAGCCTGAACCTCAGACACATCACCGCGAACAATCACAGTGACCCGACCGCTACCAATTTTTTCGTAGCCCACTAGGGTGACCCGAGCCGCTTTGACCATCGCGTCAGCCGCTTCGACTACCGCTGGGAAACCCAGGGTTTCAATCATTCCAACCGCAATGGACATGATGATTCAATCCTTAATTTTGTAACGACTTAAAATTCCTGATTTTCAGTGCCTGGCCCACTTTAGAAGCGTTTGTATTCCATCGCACTGCCCTCCCAGTCATGTCTCAAATCAGGCAACGTCGGCTATCAATGCCTTGTTGAACAACTGGGCTGCTTCCTAGGTATTTATGCTCTCAACAGGTTCTCCGCCAAGACCATACCTGGACTAGGTCCGGAACTGCTCAACCGCCTCGGTGTAGCGAATAGGGAGGACAAATTCTAGGTTCTCGTGGGGACGAGCAATGATGTGAGTAGAGAGCACTTCGCCACCGTTGACGCGCTTAGCACATTCAACCCCTGCTGACACCGAGGCTTGCACCTCAGAGACATCTCCTCGCACAATCACAGTGACCCGTCCACTACCAATCTTCTCGTAGCCCACCAGGGTAACTCGGGCTGCCTTCACCATGGCATCAGCGGCCTCGACCACCGCCGGAAACCCCTTAGTCTCAATCATTCCAACCGCGATTGGCATTGTCGTAATCTCCCTCTAAAAGTAGCAACACTAACCACCTGTATAAAAGCGCCAGCACCTTGTCGGTCTTTTCAACAAGAAAAAACCCGACTTAAGTTGATGCTTCTATTAGAAATAACAGGGGTCAACCCAATCAAACTCCTATGTCATTCAAGAATAGGAGGGCGGTGACGCCTTTGCAACATAAGCCCCAATGATTGTCGCTAATATTAAATATTATTAAAACTAATGTAAAAAAATTATTAATTACCCTAAGAAACGTTAGAACCCTTGGGGTTGGGGCGATCAGACCCTGATCTGCTTTGAGTGCTTATACTATATAGGCGCTAAATTTTATTGCCCAGCGGCGATGGACTACGCAGGATTTCCCTTCGAGCGGTTGGGTTGATCGGGTAAAATCCATAAACAGGCAAGGTATTCCAAGTCTTGACGAATCGCATCAAAGTTGTAACGGAATGGGCTAAGGTGACCGCGGCCGATACATCTCTGACTGTTCTACAACGGGTGGGACACCTTATTTGGTAGCTTGATAAATAGAAGGACCGGTGGTCATTCTCCTGTCGCAAGCAGTGGCAACAGGGAACTGCTGGCCTGATCGGTATACGCAAATTGTGGTGGTAATGGCGCAGTTGTGGATAGAGACATGCTGGCTGATCCCAGTTTATGGATTGGTCGGGGCGATCGCTTCATTGCCTTGGTCGATGGGATGGATACGCCTTACTGGTCCTCGTCCAGCGGTGTACATCAATATTTTGATGACCCTGGTTGCCCTAGCCCACGGAGGACTAATTTTTCAGGGGATTTGGAATCAAGGCGGCCAAGAGATTGCCTTCACCTGGTTTGAGGCGGCTGATTTCAAGCTGAACCTGGCCTTTGAACTGTCAGTGATCAACCTGGGGGCGGTAGAACTCATTGCCGGTCTCAGTCTCTTGGCCCAAGTGTTTGCCCTGGGCTACCTGGAAAAGGATTGGTCCTTAGCGCGCTTCTTCTCCATGATGGGGTTCTTTGAAGCCGCCATGAGTGGTGTGATTATGAGTAGCTCCCTACTCTTAACCTACTCTTTGCTGGAAATGTTGACCTTGTCCACCTATTTGCTGGTGGGCTTTTGGTATGCACAACCCTTAGTAGTGACCGCCGCTCGGGACGCTTTCTTAACCAAGCGCATCGGTGACACGCTTTTGCTGATGGGGGTTGTGGCGCTTTCGGCCCTGGCGGGCAGCCTGAATTTCAATGATTTATATGAGTGGGTCAAGACCGAAGACTTGTCCCCTTTGCTGGCGACTTTGCTGGGACTGGCCTTGATTGCTGGCCCCATTGGCAAATGTGCCCAATTTCCTCTCCACCTTTGGCTCGATGAAGCCATGGAAGGCCCCAACCCCGCTTCTATCTTGAGAAATTCGGTGGTGGTCACCTGTGGAGCCTATGTGCTAATTCGCCTGCAACCGATTGTGGTGTTGTCCCCTGTGGCGTTAGCAACGCTGGCGGTGGTGGGCAGTATTACCGCTTTAGGGGCCTCTTTAGTCGCCCTGGCTCAGATCGATCTAAAACGAACACTGTCCTATTCCACCAGTGCCTATCTAGGGTTGGTGTTTATTGCGGTGGGGACGGAGTGGCCTGGGGTCGCCCTGATGATTCTGCTCACCCATGCCATCACGAAGGCGCTGCTGTTCATGAGTGTAGGGTCCATCATCTTGACCACCAACTGCCAAGATGTGACGGAATTGGGGGGCTTGGGGCCGAAGATGCCCGCGACAACCCTGGCCTATAGCGTCGGGGCCTTGGGCATGGTGGGTTTATTTCCCCTGGGCTGTTTTTGGGGATACCGTCTCGGAATTGACTTTTTGTGGGTTGATCACCCTGAGTTGGTGGCGATTTTCTTGATTGTCAATTTGCTCACGGCGCTGAACTTGACGCGGGTGTTTCGGCTGGTGTTTTTGGGTGAGGCGCAGCCCAAAACCCGCCGTGCCCCAGAAGTGGCTTGGCCCCTAGCGTTACCCATGGTGACCCTAACGGTATTTACGCTGTTGGTTCCCTTGGTGATGCAGAAGCTTTATCTGTTGCCGCCTTGGACTTACGTCAACAAATCGGCGTTGGTGTGCCTGATCTTGTCTGGGGTGATTGGGGTTGGGATCGGTGCCACCATTCCCCTGAGTAAAGCGTTGATTCGGTCGATGAGTCGCCCGGTCCGGCTCTTGCAAGATCTGTTGGCCTATGACTTCTACACCGAGCGCTTATATCGCGTCACTGTGGTTAGGCTGGTGCGCGCCCTGGCGATTGCGAGTGACTGGTTTGATCGCTATGTGGTGGATGGCTTAGTGAACTCAGTCGGGTTTGCTTCTTTGCTGGGGGGTGAGAGCCTCAAGTACAGTATTTCGGGCCAATCCCAGGGTTACCTATTCACCATCGTGGTAGGGGTGAGTCTGTTGGGCCTATTGATGACATGGACAATGTGGTAAGACATGCTGAGCGCACTGATCATAATTCCGTTGTTGGGTGCTCTTCTCCTGGGCTTGTGGCCTGGGGGTTGGCAGGGGGGGCGGGCTCGGCAGTTTGCTGCGATCGTTCAAGGGGTGTCCCTGGTCTGGGTGGTGATTGTAGGGTGTCAATTTGACATTCACGTCCCAGGCATGCAGTTTGTGGAATCCTTTGCCTGGGTCGAACCCTTGGGATTGGACTACCAACTCGGGGTCGATGGCTTAGCGTTACCGCTGCTCTTTATCAATAGCCTGCTGGGATTGATTTCGGTATGGGCCAGCCCGGCCAGAATTCTACGACCCCGACTTTATTTCGCCCTGATGCTGGTGATCAGCGGGGCCGTGGCAGGGGCCTTTGTGGCTCAGAACCTGCTGCTGTTCTTTATTTTTTACGAGCTAGAGCTCATTCCGCTCTATTTACTCATTGCAATTTGGGGCGGGACGCGGCGCGCCTATGCGGCGACTAAGTTTCTGATTTATACAGCGGTTTCTGGAATTTTAATTCTCGGAAGCTTCTTGGGTGTGGTCTGGTTAGGCGGCGGCAGCTCCTTTAACTATGATCCGACCTTGACCGCATCCATTGATCTATTGCCCCAACTGATCTTGCTCGGGGCGCTGTTAGTGGGGTTTGGGATCAAAATCCCGTTGTTTCCATTCCATACCTGGTTGCCCGATGCCCACGTGGAAGCGTCCACCCCGGTCTCAGTGCTTTTGGCTGGGGTGCTGTTGAAGTTGGGGACCTACGGGTTAGTCCGATTTGGCCTGCAACTACTGCCCGATGCCTGGGAAGTGCTCAGTCCCTGGTTAGCGGGTTGGGCTGTGGTCAGTGTGTTGTACGGCTCCTTGGCTGCGATCGCCCAAACCGACATGAAAAAAATGGTGGCTTATAGCTCCATTGGTCACATGGGCTATATCTTGCTGGCTGCTGCCGCCGCCACCCCCCTCAGTGTTTTGGGAACGGTGATGCAGATGGTCAGCCATGGGTTGATCTCGGGCCTACTGTTTCTGCTGGTGGGCTTGGTCTATAGCAAAACCGGTACCCGTGATATGACCGTGCTGCGAGGTTTGCTTAACCCCGAGCGAGGGTTACCTGTGGTTGGCACCCTGATGATTTTAGGGGTCATGGCCAGCGGTGGCATCCCTGGCATGGTGGGCTTTGTCTCGGAGTTAGTGGTGTTCCGAGGCAGTATTGTGGTCTTCCCGGTCCAAACCTTGCTGTCCATGATCGGTACAGCTTTGACGGCGGTTTATTTCCTATTACTGGTGAATCGGGTCTTTTTTGGACGATTGGCCATTACCTTGCCGACCGATGTCATTCAGCCCGATTTGATTTTGCCCCCTGTGAGTTGGGCGGAGCGATGGCCATCGATTGTGCTGGCGGTGGTGATTGTGGCGCTGGGGATCCAGCCGAGTTGGCTTAGCCGTTGGAGCGAAACCGCCTCCTTAACCTGGAGATCGCCTACGGTTACCGTTGCCCAAGCTGTTCCTGACTCACTCTGTGAAGCGTTTGCGACGCCCACTTGCCTGCCATGACTAACACCCTATCGAAAACCACTGCGGCTGAAGCCCATCCTCTCCAGGACTATATTGATCGGCTGCTACAAGGCAAGGCGATGCTGCCGGACTCGGAAATCAATTTAATTGAGGTGGTTGGCATCCTGAAAAGCTATGGGGTGGTATTGGATGCCTATGCCGTCAATCTCAAGTACATGGCTACGGGGCAATTCCTGGTCCTCTTTCCATTTTTCAAGTACTTCAACGGTGAGATTACGCCTGGTAAGCTGCTGCGGCACTGGTGGCACGATCGCATCAACTACGAATATGCCGAGTACTGTATGCGGGCGATGATGTGGCATGGTGGTGGCGGCTTAGACACCTACCTGGATAGCCCAGAATTCCTGCAGGTTTGTGAGACCGCTATCCAAGCCAAAATCCGCCGGAATCCGATTCTGCAAGGGATCCACCGTCTATTCCCCGATTTCTTGCCAGAACAAGTGCGCCAATCGGCTTACATCACTGGCCTGGGACAGTTTTGGACGATCATGAGTGAGATGTTCCTCACCCTTTCCGATCGCTACGATGCGGGCGAAATCACCTCTATCCCAGCGGTGGTTGCCCACGTCAAGGCCGGTTTGGTGGCGGCGGCTACTGTCCCGATTACCTTTGCCGTGACGATTGGGGACGAAAACTACGACTTAATCCCAGAGTCAGCAGGGCTGACCTTCTTGGCGGATACGGCTATTCCCTACGTGGAAGCGGTGTTCTTTCGGGGGACGCCTTTCCTGGGCACCGTTTCTTATAACGCCCAGGCCCACCAAATTCCGATGGAGCAAGGTCAGTTTGCCTATGGGGCGCTGTATGCCGATCCAGTGCCCATCGGGGGCAGCGGCATTCCGCCCACCCTGCTCATGCAAGACATGCGCCATTACCTGCCCACCTATCTTCACGACTATTACCGTCAGGGGATACGGGGAGAGGATGATATCCGGGTGCAAATTTGCCAGAGCTTTCAAAAGTCGATGTTTTGTGTGACCTCAGCGGCATTGCAAGGGTTACTCCCCCACAGCCCCGAGACCCAATCACCGGACGAGCAATCAGCCAATCAGGCCTTTTTGGCGTACTGGATGGATCGACTGATGGCCTCGCGATTAGCGGTGGTGCAGTTGCCGAGCCGCTAGGGGGTGACCGGTTCTCTGGTGACCGACTGGGTCAGGGAGATCGGGGGCTAGGGGGCAGCGGATCCCCTAGACCTCTACGGTAACCCCACGCCAAAAAGCGATGTAGCCCTTGATGTTGTTGGCCGCAGGTTTAGGGTCGGGGTAGTACCAAGCCGCATCGGTATTGGTCTCGCCATTCACCTCTAGGGTGTAATAGCTAGCCGTGCCCTTCCAGGGGCAGCCGGTTTGTTTACTGCTGGCCTTGAAGTACTCAGATTTGATGGCGTCTGGGGGAAAGTATTGATTGCCTTCGACGACCTCGCAGCGATCGCTCTCTGCAATTACCACGCCGTTCCACGTTGCTTTAGCCATGATGTCGTCCTAACTGTGATGTGTGGGATATGTGGCATGCCGATCTGGGATTCAGATAATGGGATGCATCCCAATGGAATGCATCGGTTGGTCTCTTACCAGGGTGGGCAATTTCCATTGTGTCCTGCGGTGGGTCGAGCATCAATGACTAAGGGGCTAGGGTGAGAGCAAGCTGCGGTAGGATTGACCGCAGCGGTCGTTGTGGAAAAGACCTCCCATGAGCCAGTTTGCCTCCTCTGCCATTAAAACGCTGACCCAGCGAGATCACGCTGCCATTGCGAGTCTGAGAGACTATTCCCAGATTCAATCCCTCCCCGAAATCTGGTCCCTGGCAGCGGAGCGCTATGGCGATCGCCCCGCCATGGTTGATAGCCACAACACCCCTAACGCGACCCTGACCTACCGCCAACTGTGGCAAAGCATCCAGGATTTTGCGGCGGGCTTGCAGGCGCTGGGGGTTGAGCCCCGCAGCAGCATCGCGTTGTTTTCGGACAATAGCCACCGCTGGTTCATTGCCGACCAGGGCATTATGACCGCTGGCGGTATCAACGCGGTACGCAGCTCCCAAGCGGACCCCGAAGAGCTGCGCTACATTGCCGAGCACAGTGACAGTTCTGTTTTAATCGCCCAAGATCTGAAGCTTTGGAAACGGCTGGAGGCGTTGATTACGAATCTGCCGATCACCTTGGTGGTTTTGCTCTCGGATGAAACCGTGCCCGAGGATGCACCGGTTAAGATGCTCAATTTTTCGCAGTTGTTGGCCTTGGGGCAAGCGGGGGCACTACAGCCTGCTCCCCAAAGCGCTGATGACTTAGCTACCTTGATTTACACCTCTGGGACGACGGGCAAACCGAAGGGGGTGATGATTACCCATGGGAATCTGCTGCACCAGATTCAGACCCTGGGGGCGGTCGTGCAACCGGACGTGGGCGATCGCGTCATGGGACTCCTGCCCACCTGGCACACCTTTGGCCGCACCGCCGAGTACCTGCTGTACGCCCAGGGTTGTACCCAGACTTATACCACCATCCGCCATATCAAGGCCGACTTTAAGCAGGTCAAACCCCACTACATGGTGGGGGTGCCTCGGGTGTGGGAGTCCATCTATGAAGGGGTGCAAAAACAATTTCGGGAACAGCCCGAGAGCAAGCAGCGGTTGATTAATACCCTGATGTTGCTGAGTCGAAAATATGTGCAGAACCGCCGCACGGCCAATCGCCTGAGTCTCGATCATCCCTACACCACTGCCCCCCGTCGCTTTGGGTCGCTGCTGTTGTCATGGGTATTTTGGCCCGGCCATGTCCTGGCAGAGAAGTTGGTCTACGGCAAGGTCCGGGAAGCCACAGGCGGTTGTGTGAAGCAGCTGATCAGTGGCGGCGGATCGCTAGCCCGTCACATCGACCTGTTTTTTGAAATGATCAATGTGCCGGTGCTGGTGGGGTATGGTCTCACCGAAACCTCGCCCGTGCTGACCGCCCGCCGCCACTGGCGTAACTTGCGGGGGGCTTCCGGACAGCCCATCCCAGACACGGAGCTAAAAATTGTCGATCCGGAAACCCATCAGGCTCTGCCCTTAGGGAAACAGGGACTGGTCATGGCCAGAGGGCCTCAGGTGATGCAGGGCTATTACAAAAACCCCGAGGCAACGGCGAAAGCCCTGGACGGCGAGGGCTGGTTTGATACCGGTGATCTGGGTTGGTTAACCGATGATGCCAATATTGTTTTGACCGGGCGGGCTAAGGACACGATTGTCCTGACAAATGGTGAAAACATTGAGCCCCAGCCCATTGAAGATGCCTGTATCCGCAGTGCTTACATTGACCAAATCATGGTGGTGGGTCAGGATCAGAGATCGCTCGGGGCCTTGATTGTGCCGACCATCGATGCCCTCCAACAGTGGGCTGCCAGCCAAAACCAGCATTTGGTGATTCCTGGGGAAGAGACCCCCGTTCCGGCGGGGCGCACCGCGATCACCCTAGAGGATGAGGCGATTCAGAAGCTGTTTCGCTCAGAGTTGAACCAACAGGTGAAAGATCGACCGGGCTATCGTCCCGATGATCGCATTGGGCCTTTCCGTCTAATCTTGGAACCGTTCTCCATTGAGAATGGCACCCTTACCCAAACCTTGAAAGTCCGCCGTCCGGTAGTACAGGAACGCTATCGCGATATGATCGACGGGATGTTTGCCTAATGGGCAAGGGTCCCCCATAAAAATTCCATGAATTTAAGGGAGATGCCCTTGCGGAAGGGTGCATCCAGTGCGAGTTTCGTAATAGCTCATTTAAAGTCACCCACTCAAGCCAAGATTTATGGACGTTTCTCAACTCACGCTCAAGCGGGCCATTAATGTTAAAGCGATTGTCACCCCCTTGTGGAAAGAGGAAGCTCAGAAACAGCTACAAGGTCAAATCAACAAACTGGATAGTCAACTCCAACAGCTTGAGATGCAAGGGCAGCGCACAGTAACTGAATTGCAAAAGCAGGGCGAGAGTGAGGCCATTACTCAGCAAGTCACCGCTGTCCAGAACAAAGTGAATCAGGATAAGAGCAAGCTCTTACAACAGAAAAACCAGATTTTGCAACAGCTCCAGCAGGTGCAAACCCTAGATCTCAATACGGAAGTCAGCCAGGGGCAAATGGAGAGTTTCTTTACCGTGAACCCAGGAGACAACCTGATCAAGAAAATGCAGGTGGAAGTCCTCTTGCGAGATGGGGTAGTCGAAGAAATTCGCGGTGAGCTGTAGTTTTAATCGGCACTACCGATTAGGGTGAACGCCGCCCAGTTGCGGGGATCAGGGTGATTTTGCCGGGTGGCAAGCATGGCTTGCCGTAGGGCTTGGGCTTTGTTCTGACCGGCGGTGAGCTGCTCGTAAAACACGGTCATTAACTCAGCCGTTGGGGCATCGGGGATGGCCCAGAGGGAGACCACCACGCTGGGGGTGCCGGCGGTGATCAGCGATCGCGACAACCCAATCACCCCATCTCCGGTGATCCGCCCCAGCCCCGTATCGCAAGCGCTCAACACCACCAGGTCGGCGTTGAGGGGCAGGTCCAAAATCTCTCCTGCGGTGAGTAGCCCGTCTTCACCATTCCCAGGGGCGAGGGCGATCGCCCCTGGCACATCCCGAACGCCGGAATCCTGCACATCGCCATATTCCAGCAAGCCATGGGTGGCTAGATGGATGACTTCTGCCTGGGTCATGGCCTGTTTAACGGTACTTTCCGTAGCAGCACTCCCCACTAATGGGTCAATATTCAGCAGGGCGGCGATCGCCGTGGCCTCTCGTTGGGCACCGGGTAAAGGCGGCAGCACCTGATAAGTCCCGCCCTGTTGGGGGGACCAAAGCGTCGGCATGGTAGGGTTGCCGACAACTAAGGTCACTTGTTCGTTCAAGGGTTCTGTCGTGGTGGCTAACGCTTGGGTCAGCCCCAACACCTGAATGGACGGGGCGGTCAAAATGGTGTGGGTTTCGATCAGGTCTTGGCCGGTATCGCTACGGAGGGCCGGAAAGGGCACCTGAAACAGCTCCCCTTGGGGGATAAACGCCACATTGGCCTCTGGATCACGGGGAAGCAGCGCAGCGATTGGGGCAATGAGTTGCTGATAGAGGGCCTGGTAATGGTGATTGCCCCCCACGGCAGCAGTGGCCGCCACCACCCCCAGCCCTCGGTTGCCGCTGCCGACCGTACCCCTGGTCTGGTTAACGAGGTTGGCTAAGGCCAATTCTCCCGCGCCAGTCGTCGTCAGGGGCACCGATCGAAAGGCCAGCTCCCCTGCGGGTGACACCACCCAGATATAGAGCTGGGCCTTATCTTCAATCAGATCTTCAATGATGGAATATTCCACCAGGGTCGTGTTTTGTTGCTGAGCGATCGCCTGAATTTCCCTCAAGGTAGGGGGTTTGGCGGTGCGGTCAAGGGCGTCACCGCCGTCTAGCTTGGTGACCAGTAGTTCGGCAAAAGCCCGCGATCGCCCCTGCTCTGCCACCTCTAGGGCCGCACCAAACTGGTCCTGGCCAATCAGGACTTGCTGATAGAGCATGTACACATCCCGCTGGGTTTCGAAGAGGGCCACCCGTTCGGCATCACTCAGATCCCCGGCTCGAATACTCTCCAGCAATTCCACCGTGGCGATCAAGGTGGTCTGGGCCTGGGGGAGTTGCCCCGATTTGAATTGAAGGTCAGCCACCCGCCGCAGGGTACTGGCCTGGGCCACCTGGTCTTGGGTTTCGTCAAAGATATCTAGGGCTTGGCTAAAGAAATCCAGTGCTTGGGTCGATTGCCCTTGTTTGGCATAGACCAGTCCGATATTAGCGAGGGTACGACCTTCGGTATAGCGATCGCCGATCCCTTGGCTAATGGCCAGAGATTGGTTGTAAGCGGCTAACGCCTCGTCATAGCGATCTAGATCGTCATAGACCGTGCCCAGATTATTCAGGACTTGTCCTTCCCCGGCGCGATCACCAATCCCTCGCCGAATCGCCAAAGATTCCTCTAAAATCTCCAGGGATCGGAGTTTATCCCCCTGCTCGTCATAGACCCCGCCAATGTTTTGCAGATAAACCCCTTCGCCCGCGCGATCGCCAATCTCGCGGCTAATTACCAGGGCGGCCTCAAAGTACGTCAATGAGCGCTCCTGCTGCCCCAGTTGGTTATAGACCAGACCCAAATTATTGAGGGCATTGGCTTCTCCCTCCTGATTCCCGGCTTGGCGGGCCAGATCCAGAGCCTGCTGCTGATAGTCCAAGGACTCGGGATAACGCCCCTGGTAGCCATACATCACCCCGATATTGCCCAAGAGGGTCCCTTGGGAATTGCGATCGCCCACCGCCTCAATCAACTCCAACGCCTCTTCGTAATAGACAATCGCCGCTCGGTAATTCCCTTGAGCCGCGCGCACCGTACCCAAATTATTCAGGGTGGTGGCAATCTCGCGTGGGTCCCCCAGTTGTCGCTGTAGGTTCAAAGCCCGATTCAGGTAGTCCAGCGCTTGGGGATAATCTCCCTGGGCGCGATAGAGATCGCCAATGTTATTCAGGGCAATGGCCTCCCCCTCGCGACCGTCCACCACCCGATGCAAATCCAGGGCCTGCTGGTAATAGGTCAGGGCTGTGTCGTACTGACCACGATTTCTATAGACCAGCCCCAGGACGTTCAGGGCCTTAGCCTCCAGGGTACGATTACCCAACGCTCGAACCGTGGCTAGGGCCGGCTCAAGGTAAGTCGCAGCGGTGTCGTATTGCCCCAAGCCATTGGCGACAATAGCCAGGGCGATTTGGGTATCTGCGGTATTGATCGCATCACCCATTGCTGCATAAAGGGAGAGCGCCTGCTCAAAGCGATCGAGGGCGGCCTGCAGTTGCCCCTGTTGCCAGAGTTGTGCGCCCTGCTGATAGAGCTGTCTGGCATTACCCGCAGTCGTAGCGCCGCCTGCTGAGCCTAAGGTTACGGTGATTTGATAGTTTCCCCGACCCGTGGCGTCATAGGAATTGGCGATCGCGTTATAGGTGCCGCTGCTAGGGAGAGTGTACGTCAGGGCTGAGTTGAAGTTGCTGCTAGAGATATCATCATTTTCGATTAAGGCATTGCCCTCGCTGTCGGTCAGCAGCAGATAGGTATCGAAGTCGCTACTTTCTAGCTGAATGGTCACGGTCTGCCCCGCTTCTCCCTCAAAGGGATAGCTGTCGTAAAAGCTGCCGTCCTGCAAAATTGAGTCGCCCGATTCCAGGCGGCCGCTGGTTTGCAGCAAGATATCCCCCGCAGCTTGGGCAAGGTCAGTTGTGAAGGTTGCTTTTAGCGCTGGGATTTCAGCCTGGGGGCGGTTTGTAGCCAGGGCTGGGGCGGCCAACCCAAGGGTGAGGGCGGCCAGGGTGATCGGGGTGAGGCGGGCAAGGGCAGAGATCATCAGAGCTACGGCAGAGAGCTTATAGGAGGGCTTATCGGATCGCTTCTATACCAGCATGACTGTTTCCTGAAAGGATGCGGACAATCTTCCCATCCGAAAAGCTTCCCGTCTGGGTGCCGCTCTATCGCTTAGGGATATGCGGGTAAATAGCATATTCATCAAGGCGCAAACCCATAGCCCTCTGGGCAATACCCCTAACGGGGATGGCTGCGCAAAGGCTTCGCTAGTGCGCCCCTACCTCAGTAACTTGTGGACCTGGTATGTTATTTTATTACGGATCCCTTAAGTCACGTTGCTGGGGATAAGGTTAGGCAGAAGCGTTTCAGCACACCCAAACAACCCTGGCGTTTTCTAAGGTTTAGAAGTGTGGGCAGAGTCAACAGTCCACCGGCCTGCCGCATCCCCTATGCTGAAGATGTAGCTGTCAAAACCCAGCACCTTGCCCCCTGCTGCACAAGGCCTAAGGAATGAGAATGTAATCAGACCCACAACTTCCCGGCCCCCACCCTACGGGAAGCGCACTAGACGCGAAGCGGCTTCTCGAAGAGTAGCGCTACGTCCCCTTTTCTTGAATGCCGAGGGCTATACCCCTTCTTCCAGCATAGGAGAAGGGCTGGGAGTGAGGGCCTCGGCGATAAATAACTTGGCCCCTTTATTGAGTCCTCATTCCTAAGTGACCACGCTCTAAAGCCCCTGGCCTGGTTTATCGTTTTAAGGCCCTTGGCCTGGTTTATCGTTATACATGACGTTTTCTAAAAACACCGACTTACCCGTCATTGGTTGGCGAGAGCGGCTGGCCCTGCCGCACCTAGGCATCACCCAGATCAAAGCCAAGATCGATACCGGAGCCCGTTCCTCCGCCCTCCATGCCTTTGATATTGAACCCTTTACCCGTGGGGGTAAAGCGTGGGTTCGCTTTAACATCCATCCCCATCAACACAACAGCATCGACACCGTTGCCGCTGAAGCCGAACTCTTAGATACGCGCACGGTCAAAAATTCTGGCGGGCAGGCTCAGACTCGCCCCGTCATCCAAACCCTGGTGGCATTAGGGGAGCAGCAGTGGCCCATCGAACTCACCTTGACCAACCGGGATGTGATGGGCTTTCGGATGTTGTTAGGGCGACAGGCCGTGCGTCGACGCTTCCTCGTTGATGCGGGCAAGTCCTATGTGCAAAGTTCGACCCATACCCCCTAAGCTCAGCGCCATTCTAAGCCCAGCGCCATTTAGACACCCCTCCCCCATGAAAATTGCCATTTTGTCTCGAAATACCAAGCTCTATTCAACCCGCTGCCTGAAGGAAGCCGCCATAGAGCGGGGGCATACCGTTGAGGTGATTGACTACCTCCGCTGTTACATGAACATTACCGCCCACAACCCCCAGGTGATTTATCAAGGCCAACCCCTAGAAGGTTTTGATGCGGTCATCCCTCGGATTGGCGCTTCCCATACCTTTTATGGCACTGCAGTGGTGCGGCAGTTTGAGATTATGGGGGTGTTTCCTGCCAATGAATCCCAAGCGATTTCTCGTTCTCGGGATAAATTACGCTCCCTG
>JAQCKL010000579.1 GCA_027592485.1 Cyanobacteriota bacterium | reverse complement strand
GGTATCGAGGGGTTGGCTGTAATACAGGCGAGGCAGGGTGGTGCGGTAGGCCCGCAGCAAAAAGGCGGCTTCCACCAAATCACCCCAAGACTGTTTGATCGCCAGGGCCGCCAGCTCGGGGTCGTAAAGACTGCCCTCCGCCATGACCCGATTCACCGCCAACTGCATCTGCTGCTGGATCTGCACCAAGGACAGCTCCGGCACGTTAGCGGCACCGCGCCGCTGGGCCTTTAGCAGGGCCTCCGCATTTTGGATGGCCTGTTCTCCCCCTTTGACGGCAACGTAGGGCATGGCATTAGACCTCCAGTAAAAAGCTGTAACCGTGCTTCGTGAATCCGAGGGACTCGTAGAAGCGATGGGCGCGATCGCGCTTGAGGTGGGCCGAAAGGGTCACCTTGTAGCAGTGGGCCTGGCGGCATTGGGCGATCGCCCAGGCCATCATCTCTCGGCCAATCCCTTGTCCCTGGCACTGGGGATCGACCGCCACTGCCTCCACCACCGCTGAGGGCGTTCCCCCATGGATGAGGTTATCCATAATCAGCAGGGTGAAGGTGCCGACAATCTGCCCTGCCCCTTCCGCTACGTAGAGTTGGTAGCTGGGATAGGTCTGGATTTTGGCGAGCAGTTGCTGGGCCGCCTCTAGGGTTAGGGCTTCCCCATCGTCCAAATCGGGCTGTCGATACAGGTTCAATACTGCTGGTAAATCAGCTTTTTCGGCGGGCCGCACTTGCAGGGTCATGACGCTCCCTCCTGATTTTCCGCCCTGAGGCGACTGGTTCTTGGCAACCCCACCACCTGCTCACCGGCAAAGCACCAGGCATCGATACCCATCGGATAGTCCTCGGTCATGGCTTGCCACTGCGACCAAAATTCATCACCCACCGGCAAGTCAACGGTGATGGCTTCCCGGATGCCGGGACCTTGGAGGGTGACGCTTTCTCCCCCTGCCAAGGTTGGCAGTTGTATCAGCAGGGCAGTGGATGCCTCAGGATATTCGGGGGTCCCAATTTTGAACTCAGCTAGGGCTGGGGCGGTGGCCCAATCTGTAATCAGGGCAAAGTCCGCCTGGTGTGGATCGGCGGTAAAGCGACAGCCGGTGTGGAACAGCAGCCAGGATCCCACCGCCTCAGGTATCCCCGCCTGCAACCAGAGGGTGGTTTCTAAATCCAGTAGGGTCAGACTGGCGGCGGCGCAACTGGGCACCAACCCCTCTGGGGGCGTCAGAGGGGCGGTGGTTTGCACCAATCCAGGTCGCGCCAAGGCATCGAGTAGGGATCGAAAGGTGCGCTGACTGTCGTGAACCGCATCCTGGAAACCGGGCAGTTGGGTGATCATGAGCCGCTTTCCCCCCGCAGCATCGTGAAAAAGTTGACTCGGGTGGATTCCACCTGGGCGGCTTCGGCGGCTCGGGCGGCTGCGGCTGCAGCTTGCAACGGCTCAATCACTTGGGCTTGGACGGCAGCTTGCCAGTCGGAATGCTGTAGCAAGGCATCACAGAGCGCCGCCAGTTCGCCATGGCGCTGCGATCGCCCCGCCACATAGCCAAACCCCGAAATCGCCTCGCCTTCAGGACCGGCCAATTGCACGACGCAGCGGGTGACGGTCATTTCCCCCAAGTTAAAGGGCTCCCCCGTCCCTTCGGTGCGACCCCGTACCATTGCCAAGCCAATTTCGGGCGATCGCAAAAACCCATAGTCTGGCCAGGTCCCCAGGGTGGTCATCCGCGCCTCCAAAAGGGGCAATGGGGCTTTTGCCAGGGTCGCCATCCAATCCGGTCTGGAGGTCAGTTGCATTGCGTTAACCATGCATTAATCAGAGCTTAGTCGCCGTTTAAGCTTGTATAGACGTCTAGACAAATACTAGCCGCTTTTGGTGATTAAAGAGGTAGTAACCTAGACTGTCACGGGGCTTTTTGCGGGAGCAATCGGTTTGGACCTGCCGGTCGGAGTCATCGCTGGGGTGGATGAGGTGGGGCGGGGGGCCTTGTTTGGGCCAGTGGTCGCCGCTGCCGTTATTCTACAACCCGAGGCAAAAGACACCCTCAAGGCACTAGGGGTGAAGGACAGTAAGCAGCTCAGCCTGCGCCAACGGGAATTGTTAGATACCCACATCCGGGCGATCGCCACCGCCTATGGCGTGGGGATGGCCAGTGCCCGTGAAATTGAACGGATCAATATCTTGCAGGCTTCGTTGCTGGCGATGAAGCGGGCGGTGCTGCGCCTAGACCCTCGCCCATTGTTCTGCCTGGTGGATGGCAATCAGCTGATTCCAGGGTTGGAGATTGCACAGCAGACGGTGATTAAGGGGGACCAAACGGAGGTGGCGATCGCGGCGGCGAGTATTGTGGCGAAGGTGTGGCGCGATCGCCTAATTATCCGTCTGGCGGAGCGGTACCCCGGCTATGACCTGGCTTCTAACAAGGGCTATGGCAGTAAACGTCACCGCGCCGCCATAGCAACGCTGGGGCCTTCACGGCAACATCGCCAAACCTTTAAAGGCTGCCAGCTCTCCTTGCCCCTGGAAACTTAAGCAGTCATTCCTTCAACGTTTTACAGGCGTCCTCAGGTATTTGGAAACTTGACTGGATAGCAGTCTGACCTCATCTCCACTCAGACATGTGGGCGAATTTTTCAAAAAACTAGGCAATGCTTTTGGATTTAAGACCCAGAGGTTACCTTGATTGGCTCCAGAGCGTGATTCAACATACCAACCGGGAAAGACAACGACAGATTTTACTGGCCAGGCTTTGCCTGTAATCTCCTGGAGGGCACTTCGAATAAAAGATTTGTTTAACAAGCTAGTGGTTGCAAAAAGCCCGTGACGCTTCCGGCGTTATGGATTCATCAACGCCTATCCCA
>JAQCKL010000578.1 GCA_027592485.1 Cyanobacteriota bacterium | reverse complement strand
CTGACAAAAGTTGTTCGCCCACCCTGCGGGAAAAGCACAGCTCTACATCCCCCACCCCCTTTCCCAGCGGGCGGAGCTTGCTTCTCGCCTGGATCTTCCCCTCCTATTCCCTTTCCTAGCGGGCTACGGCTTATACATCAGTCCTTTGTTGGGGAGCTGCCAGGGTTTAATCAAGCTATCTCTTCGGCAGAACTCTGCCAAAGGCTTGTGTAGCAAGGTTTCTGGCCTTGAGTTTCAGGGGTAAAACCTCACCGCCTGCGGTCCCTCTCCTTGCTCTTGGCGAAACCTGCCCGTAGGGCTTAGGAGAGGGCTAGGGTGAGGCTCTGAGCATAGGTTTTGCCAGTTAATTAGAGGTACTGGGTCAGGCGCTAGCTGGCCAAATACTCGTGGATATCGCCCCGGCGTTTACGCAGTTTGGTCAAGGCTTCCCGCTCAATTTGCCGAACCCGTTCCCGGCTGATGCTCAAAATCTCACCAATTTTGGCCAGGGTTAAGGTTTGGCCGTCACCAAGACCGAACCGCAGCCTCAGCACCTGCTGTTGTTGGGTCGTCAGTCCTTCTAAAAGGTGCTCTAGGTCTCGCCGCAGGGCAGCCTGGGTGGCAAAGTCTTCGGGGGAGGGGCCGTCATCTTCTAACAATTCACCCAGCTGGGTGTCTTGGTTATCGCCCACATTCAAATCTAATGACAGGGGGTGGCGAGACTTTTCTAGGTAGTCTCGCACCTGCTTCGTAGACAGTTCCAATTCTTGGGCCAACTCGGCCACTGTGGCCGCACGACCTAAATGTTGCGAGAGCTGACGTTGGGCCTTCTTGATTTTGTTGAGTTTTTCGGTGATGTGAATGGGTAGGCGAATGGTGCGACTCTTCTCGGCGATCGCCCGCGTGATCGCCTGACGAATCCACCAATAGGCATAGGTCGAAAACCGGTATCCCTTGGTCGGATCAAACTTTTCGACCCCTCGCTGCATGCCGATGGTGCCCTCTTGGATCAAATCCAGCAGGTCAACATTGCGCTTGATATATTTCTTGGCCACAGAAACCACAAGGCGCAGATTGGCTTCAACCATCTTGCGCTTAGCGGCACTGCCTGCCCGTACAACATCCGCCAGCTCTAGTTCTGAGAGTCCCACCGCTTTGGCCCATTCTTGGCGGGTCGGGGGCCGATCTAGCGTTTCCCCTAGGGCTTGGCGTTGTTGCTCTAGGGCAATGAAGTGTTGCACCCGTTTACCTAAAACAATCTCTTCTTCGTGGGTAAGCAGGGGGACACGACCAATCTCCTTGAGATAAGTGCGCACCAAGTCAGGGTTGTAAGTCGTTTTCATTGTTCCAGGTCACCAGTAACGCCAAGAACGTGCTGGACAATGCCCGCCAAAAGCCCTGAAGTCACTCAGGAAACATCAAGACAGTGGGGCAAATATCACCAACATTGTGAACAAGTGTAACATTTATGAGAGAGATAAAAGTATTTCTCTACCAGGAGTTTTTGAATGTGAGGTTAGCCTAATTAAACCCAGCATCTTATAAATCATAACGATTTGGATTGGGAGTGAATGCAACTTTGGCGACAAAACTGAGAGGACCTAAGCTGGCCGACGGCTCAAATGTAAAAAAACGTGAACTATCTCGTGGCCACAAATAAATCATCCCTGGGCTTGATGCCATGGGTGTCCCAATGCTGTCGCGGGCTACAAGGCTATACTGTCTAGGTTTTCGATTATAGTACATGGGAACCACTCTGTTGGCCTACTATCAGCATCCCCTGGGGGGATGCCAAACCAGAACTTGTTGCTGATTATTGCGCCAACGCATCCACCCTTCTTGGGTGCGGTAACCCGGCAAAAAAACGCAGCCGTCAGTGGGTTGCGTTATCCGTACCCGCATCCAATCCCCTTCAAAGGCGAGGGGTTCAATAAAGCTATCGGGGCCTACTAGGTTCAGAATCGGGTCGTCTGAACTGGGGCGGGTCCGCAATGGCTGAGAAATCCCATGGCGCAGAAATTCTATCCAGCCAGTGGCCAGGAAGTGGTCTGGCCAGGTCTCGATGGTCAAGGCGATCTCCCCGAGGTTGAGGTGATCCTGGTGTGCCCAGGCGCTACCCGCAGAGGTGTACTGAAAGCGAAACCAGCCATCCTCTCGGACTTCCAAAACCGGAAAGGAGCGCAGGGCATAGTGGGTTTGCACCATGAGAAAGCTGGCATCCCGACCCACCAGCATCGGATCATGGGTATCGATCACCAGCCAACCGTTGATCAGCCAACCCCAAGGGATGTCGTCGGGTTCGGCGTAAATGGGTAGGGCGATCGCCTGTAGCCAATTGGCCTCTAGGTACGGACTAGCGGGCCAGTCTGGCTGATTCAGAAAGTCGAGGTTTTGGGGCCGCAAATAGCCGATGCCGAGGTTGATGTCGGGATCGGATGAGCGTCCCACGATACCCTGGGCATGTGGGGGTTGGGGCTCAGGAATCGAGTTGGGCAAGGCCGGGGCTGGCAGACGGGTTGCGGCCTGGGCTAAAACCGTCGGCTGCGTCGGTAGGGACTGAGATAGCGCTCTTGGCCCTAGCATGGTCCCCAAAAGTGCCCCTAATCCAAGGACCAGGGGCCATCTCTGAGCATATTTCATGGTCTTAAACCAAACCTCTGCTGTATCGATTTAAGTAGCGTTCATTCTGATCCTGCCACAAATCCTTATCCCCCAGAGAACCCATCCATGACGGCCTGCTAAGGGCTGGAATCACTCAACACCGCACGATATAGCGTGCTTAGGACACCTAGGATCACTCTGATTCCTAGATGTCCTAAGAGGATGTTTGAAAAGTTATTCGGTGTCAAAATCGCTACGCGAGTCGCCGCACCATGATGCGA
>JAQCKL010000024.1 GCA_027592485.1 Cyanobacteriota bacterium | reverse complement strand
AAGAATCGCAACGCCCCCAAGTGATGGGGGCGATCGCCCGCAATATTTGCCATCACCCGAGCAATTGGCGCAGCACCCAAACCCTATCTGACTACCTCAAGCACCACAGTATTCCAGGGATTTATGGCATCGATACCCGTGCGCTGACCCGCCAACTCCGCAACGCTGGGGCCATGAATGGCGCAATCTCCACTGAGGTTTTGCACGCGGAAGAGTTGCTGCGTCAACTGCAGGATGCCCCCTCCATGGAAGGGCTGAATCTGGTGCAGGCGGTTACCACTGACCATCCCTATGAATGGGAAGAAGCCACCGCTGCCCCTTGGGAATATTTTGATGCCCCTCAGGAGGCCGCCGCACCTTTAACTGTCGTGGCCCTCGATTTTGGCATCAAGCGCAACATCCTGAGGCGGTTGACCCGGTACGGCTGTCGAGTGATTGTGGTCCCCGCCCATACCGATGCCGCGACAATTTTGGCCTATGAGCCCGACGGCATTTTTCTCTCTAATGGCCCCGGAGATCCAGCCGCAGTAACCGAAGCCCCCGAGACCGTTGCGGCCCTTCTAAAACAGAACGTGCCGACCTTTGGAATTTGCATGGGCCATCAGATTTTGGGGCTCTCCCTCGGGGCTAAAACCTTCAAGCTCAAATTTGGTCACCGAGGCCTCAATCAACCCTGTGGTCTCACGGCCCAAGTGGAGATCACCAGCCAGAACCATGGTTTTGCCCTGGATGCCGACTCCATTCCGGCAGCAGAGGTGGAAATCACCCATTTGAACCTCAACGATCGCACCGTTGCGGGACTGCGCCATAAAACCCTGCCGCTATTTTCGGTGCAATACCACCCCGAGGCCAGTCCGGGTCCCCACGATGCGGATTACCTGTTTCGTCAGTTTGTGGATCTGATGCGGGAACACAAAAGCGCAGCCATCCCCTTGGCGGCGGATAAAGCACCCCTGTAACCGCTATTTTTCAGGGCTTACGGGTTGCTTGCGGTTCCCAAAATCCTGCCCTATACTTAGGGCTCAAATTCTGAGCTGGCCATCGGGAGGTCTCCCATCGCTGAATCACTGGCCCTGACCGTAAGCTTACGAGGCACTCGCGACGTTAGGGTAAATTGTCAGATTTTTCGCCTCACCGGTCTGCTGGATGCCTTCTCAGAACCGACCTTTCGGAAAGTTTTGAGTCAGCATATAGAAGGCGGACCTGCAAATGCCATCCTGGACCTATCCGGTATTGACTTTATCGATAGTTCTGGGTTGGGAGCATTGGTGCAATTGGTCAAGAAGGCTAAGGAAGCCAACGGGACCGTGCAAGTCATTGCTAACCCTCGGGTGATGCAGACGGTGAAGCTCGTGCGCTTGGAGAAGTTTCTCTCTGTGCAACCCTCTTTAGAGGAGGCGATCGCAAATCTGAATTCCTCTGACTAGGGTGCTGTCCCCCGACCCGTTTTGTTTGGACGTACTTTTTCTTGGGGGCTGGGTTTGACACTATGGGTCAAAGCTCCGAGCCTATTCCCCCAGGAAAACTGCTGGCCCTGCAACTGATTGCTGGTCAGGTATTTTTATCCCCAATGCTCTCACAGGCGCAACTGCGGGAACTGTCCCCCCTGGCTTTGGCCTATCTGGGGGACGCCGTCTACGAACTCTTCATTCGAGGCCACTATCTGTTTCCGCCAAAGCGCACCCAGACCTATCATCAACAGGTGGTGAGTCAGGTGCGTGCCGAGCAACAAGCCCATCACCTAGAAGCCCTACGCCCCCATTTGACCCCAGATGAAGTGGAGGTATTGCGTCGGGGCCGTAACGCCACACCCAGTCGACGACAACGGGCTGCGGCTGCAATTTACCAACAAGCCACTAGCTTAGAAACCCTAGTGGGCTATCTCTACCTCACCGATCCGCAGCGATTGGGTGAGCTTCTTAATCACCTGGATCTCGAAGGCACAGGGTAGTCTCTTTTTGTTTCTCTATGGCCGTTCTGTTCATCCTTCCTTTTAAACCTCGCATTTACCATGGCTGATCGTCGTCCCCGCCCCCAAGATAAACCCCGTCGTCGGGGCGCTTCATCTCCGCCACCCCGGCGCAAAGGGCCTCGGCGAAGCTCATCAGAGAATGCTGGGTATGCTTCCCCCAAACCGAGGCAGGCTGCCCGTCCAGCCAAGCCCCAATCGCCTCGACAACCCAGTCAGGATGAGTTCTCCCCTAAGGCTTCGTTTGAACCGCCCCAATTGCCGTCAAGGGCAGATCGGTTTCCCAAGCGATCCCCAGCTCAGGGTAAACCTCGGCCCCCAGTGCGGGATGGTGCTGCCCGTCGATTTCAACCGAAGGGCAGAGAGCTGTCAAACCCGCGCTTTCAGCCCAGACGGGAGCCCATCGATAGTCGGGCAGAGCGATGGGATGCGCCTTCTGAGGAGGAACAGTCGGGCAAAAGCACTGATGATTTGATCTATGGTCGCCATGCCATTGAGGCGGCGTTAGAGGGAGAACGGTCCCTCAATCGTCTCTGGATCAATGCTCGGCTCCGCTACGATGGCCGCTTTATGGAGCTGTTGAAGACGGCCAAAGCCGATGGTGTGGTGATTGACGAGGTTGATGATCGACGCTTGGGGCAAATCGCCCCCCACCAAAATCACCAAGGCATTGTTGCCCAAGTCGCATCCTATAGCTACTGGGAACTGGCAACCCTGATTGCCCATGCGAAAGCGGCCAGCCCCCGACCTGTACTCCTAGCCGCAGACGGAATTACTGATCCCCACAATTTGGGAGCCATTATTCGTAGTGCCGAAGCGATCGGTGCCCAAGGTCTTGTGATTCCTCAGCGGCGAGCGGTCGGTGTTACCTCTACCGTTGCTAAGGTGGCAGCGGGCGCGGTCGAGCATTTTCCCATTGCTCGGGTCGTTAACCTCAAGCGGGCTTTGGAAGACCTGAAAGCAGAGAATTTTTGGATCTACGGCCTCGCGGCAGAGGCTAGCCAACCCATACATGCCGTGCAATTTACGGCTGCTACCGTTTTAGTGGTGGGGTCTGAAGGGAGTGGTCTTAGCCTCACGGTGCAGCAGGGGTGTGACAATCTGGTCTCTGTGCCTTTATCGGGGAAGACCCCTAGCCTCAATGCCTCGGTCGCCACAGGGATGGCCCTTTACGAGATATATCGGCAGCAATGGGGTCAGCAGCTAAAGCTTAATTCTTTGCAAAACTCAAAGTAACGGAGTATAAAAAGACGAGGACTCTGTTGACGTCAAATTCAATTTCACGCAATCTGACGTAGTACTAGATGGACAAGCAGATTTTATGAAGAACGTATTTAGTAAGGTATTGGGGTCTTTGTTTGGGTCAGGCAAGTCCTGGTGGATTGAAGTTAAGACAGACTCACCCACCTGCACCTACTACTTTGGACCCTTCTCGATTTCTGAGGAGGCGGCCTTAGCCAAGAAAGGCTACATTGACGATCTGGCCCAGGAAGGTGCTCAGAACATCCGAGCGACCGTCATGCATTGTCAGCAACCGGCCAGCTTGACTGTTTATGATGACAAGGCTGATTCATTGCCTACCATGGCTCCCCAGGCGATTTGAGACTAGGGTGAGGCCATTCAAATTCATAACCGCATAAATTTTGAAGACCTAGGCAAGCTTATGCCTGGGTCTTTTGGTTAGTTGGGGGTTCCTTCAGGTCAAAAAACGTCGTACCTGCTCAGCCATTTGTGCTCCGGCGCGATCGGCGGTGATCAACTCCACCTGCTCCGCCCCGATCGCGCCTAATCCTAGGTCAGCGGCGCGACGAATCTGAGCTTGACTCCAAATCGAGCCGGTTGCGACTTCGGGGGTCGTGCCCAGCATGCGCAAAATCGCAATGCCGACCGCATCGATCGCGATCCGGTCCGTACTGGCCAACAGGACTCCCGCCGGTACCCGTTGCCCCTGTTCTGGCCCACCGCCGACAAAGGCATCCACCCCATCAATCACCACCAGCGAAGGCCGGTAGGTGCGATTAACTTCAGCAATCATCAGCCGTTGATGGGCAGAGCGGTGTAGCTCAGCCATGTAGTCGTGTCTATTCCCTGGCACATAGCGAGCCACCATGCCAATGGTGTTTTTTAGGGACAGGGTGAAATGGCCCCCAAAGCAGTGGGTTTTGAGGCAGCAAACATTGACAATGGCATCGGCATTTAAGACGGGTCGGGCGATGGCAAACCCCTGGGACCAGTTTGTTCCCTCTGCCCCAAAATACTGCCAGTCCCCCTGAGCCAACTCATCAAAGACAACGGTTTCAAAACCATAGCGGTTGGCGAGGGCAAACACTTGCATCTGGGTCATGGCGCTGCGGGTATCGGCCATGCCAGAGCGATCGCCCACCGTGATCTGCCTGGCCCCTGCCCCTTGGATCACCTGCACCAAGGTTTCTAATACCACTGGATCTGTCGCGGCTGGGGCCGGGTCACCGGTGTTGTAGTTGGGTTTGATGAACACCCGCTTGTCCGTAAAGCTGGGGGGCTGTAGCAACTCAAGGGCCTGGCGGACCCCAGCCGCCCGATCCATCGTTTTGATTAGAGCAACGCGATGGGGGTTCGTACCAGCAGCTGCGATCGGGGTCGGGATTGGCAATGCCAATGACGAGATCGGAGGGGTGGCGAGAAGGGGCGAGGCCGTTGACTGAGTTCCCAACGCCCGTAGGGCAGGCGGCAATGCCAGGGCACCAGTCAACAGGCCCAGGCGCTTGATGAGCCTCCGGCGGGAGGGGGGCTTAGGGAAATGGGGTGACATGGCAATCTCTTGGGAGGGCTAAGCTTCACCGCCATTGTGAAAAAGCCAGATGAGAATCCTCTGAGTTCAAAGGCGATCACCCCAGTACTCGACGGCAGAATTTACTTTGCCATACCGATTCCTAGCCCCCCTTGCGCCTTATGCTCCTCTGCTATCCGCAGTAGCATTGGACTGATGCCTTTAGGTGTTAGCGAGGGACGACTTCCACCACTTGATTCCAGCGCACATTAAAGCCAGGGAGCCAGCCTCGCAAGAAGTAGTAAATCGAGGTGAGTAACTCTTCCCAATAGCGGGTGGTGAGTCGGAGGGCATCGACACTGGGCACCAAATCGGAGAGTTTGGCCAGGGTGTCGCCATTCGCCCCGCCACCGCCATAGAGGTCTGTGGGCCAAGCCATCACGTCTAGCTGACGCTCTTCGAAGGCCAGGGCAGTGCGACGCATGGTCAAGGCGGGGGCGACGATCGCAATCCGATTCACGTCTCGACGGGGTGTCCCCGCAGGGGTCCGCAGCTGGTTGCTCTCTAAAAAGTCGTCCAGCTCCCGAATGGTACGATTCACATCCATGCCGCTGTTGCGAATCACGATAACGTTGGCGGGAATGCCATCGCGGGTCAAGGCGTTACGAATCACCTGCTGCTTATCTGCTTGTTCCTCAGCGCTGCCATAGGTTGGACCCGCTGTCACAAACACAAAGGGATTGCTACCGTTCTGGCGTAAGTCTTGGTACAAAACCGATGCGCTCAGCAGTCGGGATTCCAGGCTGGGGGTGAGGCTACTCCCTGTCACCACCTGGCTCGAAAATTCATTGAGAGAGCTGCTGGTGTCAATGTTTTCACCCATCACCACCATGGTTACCACTCGATTCAGGGGAGCAGCAGTGGGGATATCGGTGGGGCAGACATCTTCGCAAATGCCTTTTTGCACGTTATAGGCTTCCTGGACTGCCTGCTCGGCTTGGTTGACGAGTCCTCTAGCCAGCATTGGCACGCTAGACAGCAGCAAAATTGCCAGGGCGATCGCCACTTGTTGTCCTTTGACTTTTTTAATCCCATCGGTGAGAGAAAAAACAAGCAGTAGCACTGAAGCCCCTAAGGGATTGAGGGGCAGAGAAATAACGCGCCAGATCGTACCAATGGTCTGATCGTTGGGATCGAGGAACGACAGCACGATCAGGGCCAAAATGATGGCCCCCCCAAACCAAGTCAAAAACTTGCGGGGAATAATCTTCAGCAGTAGATACCAGATGATTAGGCCAACAGCGGCCCAAACCAGGATGCGGGTAAGCAGGACTAACAGCATGGTGGCGTAAGGTGAGTAGCGCCCGCAGAGAAATTCTGGCGGATAATTTGCGCAACAACTCCAGGAAACGTTCTGTAGCCTTAGTGGCTTCAGGAATGGGGGGCTTTTGGCACGGGATCAGTGCCTATGCCTCACGAATGATACATTTGCTCAACCGTCATGGCACAGGGAATCTATTGAAATTGTCTAAAAAGGGTAAATTTTCCCCGTTGACTGATAGAAACTGGGCTGGAGTTCAAGGGATGAATCCAGGTCAAAAGACGTTCAGTGGGGCTGACCTGCGGGAAAGGTCAGATCGAACTGGGTTGCTATCGCCGTTGCCGGTCCGGTGAGAACAAGACTGCAACCCCTTTGCTGAGGGGTGATCGGCTCCTCTCTTCCGCTGGGCTGCGGCTTATACATAAGTCTTTGGTTTCCCATTCAAGCTATCTGGTACCCCACCCCCCAATCCTGGGGGATTTAGGGGGCCAATGCAGCCCCCGAGGCGTTGACCTGCGCCATTCTTACTATTGGGCGGCCTTTACCCTAGTGGGTAATCCGTGGTAGAAAGGCCAGGAATTTTGCCATTGCGCCTAAAATGCCCCATCCATTAGGGCGATTGGCATCTACCCTGGTTGGCATTAAACCTGGAGTGACGGATCAAACCCCATGAAGCGTAAACAGTTGAGGTGGACGTTCGGGCTGGTCAGTGCCCTGACCTTGGTGCCAGGGACCGTCAAGGCCGAGGTTACCCCCCTTTAGGAATCGGCCCCGTCAAAGCTAGCCCCTTAACTGTGCCCGCTCCAGCTAAACCCAGCCCAGTGCTGGCCCAGGTGGATCCCAGTGGCGATCGCTTTCCCGACCGTGAACCGGTGACACCCCTAACGCCGGCAGACACCACAGATCCTTTGCCGGAAACGCCACAGATCCCCACCCCCACCCCCACCTCCGACCTGCCCTTTCAGGTGACGGATATTCAGGTGGTGGGCAGCAGCATTTTGGACGAGGCCGCCCAGGACGAGATTGTGGCCCCCTATGAGAACCGTCAGACGACCCTGGCGGAGCTGCAACAGCTAGCGGATGCCATTACCCAGCGCTATTTGAATGGAGGCTACATTACCTCTCGGGCGGTGGTCAGCGCCCAGACGATTGTGGATGGGGTGGTCGAGATTCAAGTGATTGAAGGCTCGCTGGAAGCCATTGAGGTGGAAGGCACCGCGATGCTGCAGGACTACATCCGGGCCAGGGTGTCCCTTGGCAGCACCCGTCCCCTCAACCAAGGCCAGCTCGAAGACCAGTTACGTCTGCTCCGGTCCGATCCCCTGTTTGAAACGGTAGAAGCCAGTCTCAGGGCCGGTAGTGGGGTGGGTCAAAGCATTTTGATCGTGCGGGTGCAAGAAGCCAATCGCTTTAGTGGGGCGATTACCAGCGATAACTATTCCCCGATTGCGGTGGGTGATGTGCGCTTTGGCGGGCAGTTTGCCTATCGCAGCGTTGCCGTTCCAGGCGATCGCTTCTCCACTTCCATGTCTTGGTCCGACACGCGGGGGTCTGAGGTCTATGACTTGACCTACCAGGTGCCGATTAACCCCATGAATGGTACCCTGCAGTTTCGCTTTACCCCTAACTTTTTTAGGATTACCGATAGTCGTCAACCGGCCTTTACTTTAGGGATCCGGGGCACCACCGAGATCTATGACTTGACCTATCGGCAGCCGATCATTCGTACCCCTCGGGAAGAGCTGGCACTGTCGGCAGGATTTCGCCATCGTAATGGCTCTACCCTGATTGCTGGGCTGATTACAGACGAAACTCGCACCTCTGTGCTCAGCTTTGGCCAGGACTATATTCGGCGGGATCCGGTGGGGGCCTGGGCCTTGCGATCGCAGTTTCGCTGGGGAACGAACCTACTCAACGCCACCCAAGCGGCACCCCCCCTAGCCGATGGGCAGTTTTTTAGCTGGATTGGCCAAGTTCAACGGGTGCAGATTCTAGACCCAGATCATCTGCTGATTTTACAAACCGATCTGCAATGGGCAAATGACAGCCTACTGGGCTCAGAGCAATTTTTCCTGGGGGGCGGGCTCTCAGTGCGGGGCTACGCTCAAAACCAACGATTTGGCGATAATGGGGTCCGCTTCTCGATCGAAGATCAAATCACGTTGCAGCGGGATGAAGGGGGATTGCCCTCCCTACAAATTGCCCCATTTTTAGAGGGCGGATACGTGTGGGATGAAAACACCAGCTTCCAGAGTACGAGTAACAACTTCCTATTGGGGAGCGGTATTGGCATCATTGCCAACCCCTTTCCCCAGTTCAACGCCCGGTTCGACTTTGCCCTGCCTTTAATCGATGTCAAGGAGCTCACCACGGATCCGTCCCAGGGGCTGCGATTTTACTTCAGTTTGGGATACCAGTTTTAAGGGCGGCTAGGGTGGTGCGCAGTTGCACAATTTCGGCCCGGTTCCCCTGTTCATCGCCCATTTTGAGCAGCTGCAGTTTCTTCTGAGCCAGTTCCGCCGCCACCTGCCGCAGCTGTTGCTGCTGGGGGCGGGTCCAGCCCAAAGCCTGGAGTTGTTGGTAACTACGAAAACTGCAAAGGGCTTTGTAGACCGGGTCCGAGAGCACCCCTGGCACTTCATCGCGTAAGTATTGCCGCAGCCGCGCCCGATCGACCCAGGGGGCCATGAGCCACAGCAGCACCATGACCCCCACCAACGCACCGTAGTTGAGGAGTGCCAAGGCAAAGGACGCGCCATCGGTGACCTCTATCAGGGTGGTGGCAGCATTATGGATAAAGTGACCGATCATGGCCAACACCAAACCACTGGTAATCAGGGTAATTTTGATGGCGGTGCTGTGGCGATAGCGGGCTAACCCGAAGCCGATGCCCGTTAGGGCGGTCCAAAAGCCATGGAGGCCACCAAAAACGATGGTTCGCAGCACAAATAAGGTGCCCCAGTCGGCCCAATCGACCGTCCCCATCAGGTATAAGATATTCTCGACATAGGCAAAGCCAAACCCCGCTACAGCGCCATAAACTAAGCCATCTACCCAACCATCAAACTCCCGTCGCTGGGTCGTGTAGAGGATGGCTACCGCCGCCCCCTTGAGCAGTTCTTCGGTGATCGGAGCCCCAAAGGCTGCTTGGATGAATTCGCTCTCAAGGCTGGTGTCACCCAACAGTAGGGTGACCGGAATCGAGAAAGCCACTTGCAGGATAATCGCGGCGATAATGGCAGGCAAGGCACCCCATAGAAAGGCATAGGCCAAGTACTGGGGGGGTTCTTTTTCGTAGCGATCGACGCTGCAGACCAACCCAATGTAGAAGGCAGTAGGCACCATTAAGGCTAGGATCGTAATCAGAAGTTTCATAGCGCCAGGGGTGAGCTAGGGCGTTGGGATGAACACATGGGGTCAGAGGGATAAGCCCAATGAAGGTGCTTTTAGTCGATGACGATGAACTCCTGGTTCATCAATTAGTGGTGGCCCTCAATGCCCAGAATTATGTGGTTGATACGGCCATGGATGGCATTGAGGGTTGGTCCTATAGCCAGGCCACCCTCTACGACCTGATTGTGCTCGATATTAACCTGCCACAGCTCGATGGCATCTCCCTTTGTCGGCGCTTGCGTCAGGCTGATTACCAGGGGGCAATTCTGTTGCTCAGTGCCCTAGGGGAAAAAGCGGATAAGGTGGCGGGTCTCGATGCCGGTGCCGACGACTATGTGGTTAAACCCTGCGGGGTCGAAGAACTCACCGCCCGCATGCGCGCCCTGTTAAGGCGTCCCCAAACCCTCAACGATACCCTTTTGCTCTGGGGGGAGCTGCAGCTAGACCCCGCTACTCGGGAGGTGCGCTATGGAGAGTGCCTCCTAGAACTCTCTCCCAAGGAATATGGCTTGCTGGAACTCTTTCTGCGTAATCCCCAACAGATCTTCAGTGCCAGCTTGCTACTAGAGCGTCTCTGGGGCTTTGAAGAGGTACCCGGAGAGGAAACCGTACGCACCCACATCAAGCGCCTGCGCCAGAAACTCAAGCGGGCTGGGGTGGTGGACGTGATCAGAAATATCTATGGTATGGGTTATCGCCTCAATGTTCGCGAAGCGGATCAGCCCCCGGTACCACCGGAAGAGGCAGCGGCGGCGCTATCGGTGCCCCCATCCGCGTCCCCATTCGTACCTGCAGCGGCGGCACGGCAGATGGCGATCGCCGCCCTAGAACAGTTTCGACCGGTGATTACTGATCGCCTGAGCGCCCTATTCACCGCCTTAACCGCCCTATCCCAAGGCAGTTTGCCTGCCCCCCAGCGTCAAGCGGCGCGTCAAGCCGCCCATAAGTTGGCGGGGTCCCTGGGCATGTTTGGTTTACCGGTGGGGTCTGAGATCAGCCGGGACCTGGAAGACATGCTGTTGGCTGATGTGCCTCTGCCTTTGGTGGAACCCTTCCGGGAGAAGCTCGATGCGCTCTATCAGCTTCTGGGTTATCCCCCTGGTCAAGGGCCTGTGGCCTCTCCCCCAGACCCGTTAGGTCTAGAGGCTCAGGCGACGGTTGCCGTTTCTCCCCCTGTCCTTGAGCACCAAACAGCGTTAACCTTGCCTGGCGTCATCCCTTCCCCTCCACCCACCTTTACGGTGTTGGTGATCGAGGATGATCCGGTGATTTCGGCCCAATTAGTGGCGGAGAGTCACCCCTTGGCGATGGTGGTGGTCACCGTGGCTGATCCGACTGAAGCCTATGGATATCTGGCCCACCAGACCCCTACCGCTGTCTTGATGGATCTGGCTTTGCCCGACGATCCCCAAGCGGGGCTGGACCTGCTCCAAACCCTAACCCAGCGCTACCCGATGCTACCGGTGGTGATTTTTAGCGTCCATGATGGCCTTCAGGAACGACTCCAGGCAGCCCAGTATCGTTGCTGTGCCTTTCTCTCAAAAACCATGGCTCCTGCGCGGGTATTGGAGACGGTACAAGACATTGTTGAGCGACGACAACTGGCGGACAGCCAAATTGTCGCTGTTGATGACGACCCCATGGTGTTGGCCCAGTTGCAGGAGATTTTGCCCCGCTGGGGCGTTGAGGTCATCCCCGTCGATAATCCCTTGCAGTTATGGGCGGTTTTGTCCCAAGTCACTCCGGATCTCCTGATTCTGGATGTGGAGATGCCTCAGATGACCGGTATAGAAGTCTGTCAAATCCTGCGCAATGACTTGCTGTGGCAGGGTTTGCCGATATTGTTCTTGACGGCCCGCCGCGATCTAGAGACCATTCAGCAAATCTATAGGGCCGGGGCCGATGACTACATTCCCAAGCCCTTTGCCGAACCCGAACTGGTGACTCGCCTGCTCAATCGCCTTGAACGGAGTCGGTTGCTGCGATCGCTAACCGAGACGGACCCGTTAACGGGGTTGGCGAGCCTGCGTCAAGCGACCCGAACCATTAACCAGCAACTGGCCTTAGCCCGGCGCTATGGTCATCCCCTCTGTATTGCCCTACTGTCCGTAGGTGGGGTGACCTCCCAGGGGCAAGGCGATCTCGCCCGTGCCCTGATCAAGGGCCTACAGGAGCAGTTTCGCGGAGAAGATACCATTGCCCGCCTGGGCAAACTTACCTTTTTGATCAGCCTCTATGGTCTATCGCCGGAGCGGACCCTAAAGCGTTTGGAAGCCACCTTGAGTACGCTCCGGCAAATCGCCTCTAGGGTTACTCAGCTCACCCCAATATCCCCGAAATTCAGTGGTGGCTTTGCCACTGCCCCCATTGATGGAATTGATTTGGATAGCCTCTATCACCGCGCTGAAATCGCCCTGCTGGCGGCTCAGGCGGCTCCCGGAGATCGCGTCATTGCCGCTAGCTGATCGTTATCGCCGCCATGAGGACCGATCAGTACCACCCATGGGGACCTAAAGGTCGAGTTGCGTTTAATACAAAATGTTGGACTTGCCTGGGCAGAAATCCTCCCCCTCAGCAACAATGATTGGGTTGGATTGAGGGTCAATCATGGCTCAATATGTAAAGGCCAACCCTTTAAGTTGCCCCCTTAACATCTCAATTTTCTTAGGATCTTGGTTATGTGCCAGCGGCAAATTCTGATTATTGATGATGAACCTGATATTCGTGAAATTGCCAAGTTGAGCCTACAGCTCACCAAACAGTGGGACATCTTGACCGCCGCCTCCGGCTCCGCTGGCATTCAATTAGCGGTTCAGCAGCAGCCGGACGCGATTTTATTGGATTTACTTATGCCCGATATGGATGGCTTGGCCACCCTCAGGTGCCTCAGCGGTGATGAGCAAACCCGACATATCCCGGTGGTGCTGTTGACTGCTACGGTCAAATTGGCGATCCAAGATGACTATGTCCAGCTTGGGGCTAAAGGCACCTTGCTCAAGCCCTTTGACCTTGGAATTTTGGGAGACCAAATCGAGCAGGTTTTGGGCTGGATTGCCCTTACCTAAACCCTTACATGAGTATTTAGTCTCTAGCAATGACCTCCCTGTCCTCCCCCGTCAATGCCCCGAAAGCGCCTCCCTTTCAGCGGGAGATGCGAACTTATTTTGATCGTATCGCTCCAGAACTACCCCGATGGCAACGGCGCAACCGCTACTATTACCGTGATTTAGAGCGGCTCCACCAATTTCTGATTCCCCCCGGCAGTCGGGTGCTAGAAATTGGCTGTGGCCTGGGGGATCTCTTGGGGGCGGTGCAGCCGGAGGTGGGGGTCGGGATTGATTTTTCAGAACCGATTGTACAGTTGGCTCGCCAAACTCACCCGCAACTGCACGTTTACTGTTTGGATGCGGAAACCCTACATCCGGAGCAACTGGCCCCTGGGCATCAACAATTTGACTACATTCTGCTCTCCGGGGTTCTGGGCTACCTAGGGGATGTGCAAACCACCCTGTCCCGGTTACATCCCTTTTGCCATAGCCGCACCCGGATAATTTTGGCCTTTCACAATTACCTGTGGGAGCCCCTGCTCAGTTTTGCAGAGGCCATTGGTCAGCGCCGTCCCCAACAGGCCCAGAGCTGGTTGTCGATGGATGATGTGGTGAATCTGCTGAACGTGACGGGATTTACGCCCCTCAAGCGGGGCCGGCGGTTTTTGCTACCGAAGCAGATACCAGGGCTGTCGTTTTTGGTGAATCGATATTTGGCTCCGCTGCCGATCGTGCAGCATGCTTGCCTCACCAGTTATGTGATTGCCCGGCTCCACCCTAGTCTCTGTGAACCAACTCCCTTGCCCAGCTGCTCGGTGGTAATTCCAGCCCGGAATGAGGCGGGAAATATTCGGGATGCGATCGCCCGCTTGCCCCAGTTGGGCTGCGAGACCGAGGTGATTTTTGTCGAGGGCCATTCCCAAGACCATACCTGGGATGAAATTCAGGCCCTACTGGGGGAATATAAAGGGCCGTTCACCTTGAAAGCCTTTCAACAAACCGGCAAGGGTAAAGCCGACGCGGTGCGGTTGGGGTTTGCCGAAGCCAGCGGCGATGTGCTGATGATTTTGGATGCCGATCTCACCGTGCTCCCAGAGGATTTGCCCCACTTTATAGGGGTGATGGCCTCCGGGCTGGGGGAGTTTATCAATGGGTCGCGGCTGGTTTATCCCCGCTCTAAAACGGCGATGCCCTGGCTCAATACCTTGGCCAACAAGATCTTTGCCCAGATCTTTTCGTTCTTACTAGAGCAGCCCCTGAAGGACACCCTCTGTGGCACCAAGGTGCTGTGGCGGGAGGACTATCAGCGCATTATTGCCGGACGCCATTACTTTGGAGATTTTGATCCCTTTGGGGATTTTGACCTGCTGTTTGGGGCGGCCAAGCTGAATTTGCACATTGTCGAGGTGCCGATCCGCTACCAACCCCGCAGCTATGGGGAGTCCAACATTGCCCATTTCAAAGAAGGGTTAGTGCTGTTGAAAATGTGCCTTTACGCCTCCCGGAAACTGAAGTTTCGCTAAGGACGCCGCCCGTTAGCAACCGGCGTCACCGACCACCGTAAAGGACTGCTGGGTTTCCCCTTGGCGGATGGTTAGGGTGCCGCCGGTAATCTCAATTACCTCGTAGTCTTGGGCACCGGGGGTAACGGTCAGCTCCACTTGGAAGCTGCCATCGACGCTGGTGAATTGCTGGAAGGTGGTTTGACCGTAAAAGGGCTCTCCCGAAGCACTGGTGCGGCGGAAGCGGGTCATGGTGCCGTTGATTCGCATCCAGGTGTCATTGGGTTCCAAACTATTGGCAAAGACGTAGGATCCGTCGCGATCGCTAGGACGACTGAGCACCATGCCACAACCCGCCTCAGACACCGTAAATAGGTCATCAATGGTGTAGGTATCCACCTGGAGGTTGGCGGCGGTTTTGCCGCTGGCATCAATAAAGTCCCCCCGAATCCAGCCCTCAGCCCCAGAACCGTCAAACTTGACGTAGTACCAAGGCACGTCCCCGCCATCGGCGGCGGTTTTGAGCAATCGCACCGGGTCCCCCACCAAGCCGTAGCCCTTGGACGCGGCATCCGTGCTGGGTTCCGATCTCAAATTGATTTGGGCCTGGGCATCGGCAGCGGTGAGCACCGCTGGCTGGGGCGGATCGACCGGGGCGGTGGTGATGTTGTCCTGGGCTGCGACTGGGGCATCGGGGTCGGGTTTAGTCTGCTTAGGGTCCGCCAGGTTGTTAACCTGACTCGGTGAGCTGGCGACGGGAACCGTGGGGTCCTCAAAGTCGGAGGTTGAGGAGGCTGCCTCCGAGGAGGCGTTGCGTCCGCCACAGGCGGTTACCATCAGCAGTATTGCTACCATCAATCCTGGGCGCAGCCAAGCAAAAGTCATGGGAATTCAAGCGTGGGGATCCAGCTTGAATGGTAAGTTACTTTGTTGGATTGATCGAATTTTTGGCGGAGTAATTGCGGCATTGTGGTATCTGGATTTATCAATCTCCATAAGCCCCTGACCTGGACCTCCCACGATTGCGTGGCTAAGGTGCGGGGGCTGCTGAAACTCAAGAAAGTGGGCCATGCTGGTACCCTCGACCCCATGGCTTCGGGGGTATTGCCCATTGCCCTGGGGCGGGCCACCCGGCTGATTCCGTTTTTGCCCGAGGACAAAACCTACCGGGCGATCATTCGGTTTGGCATCACCACCAGCAGCGATGACTTAGAAGGAGAAATTGTTGCCCAGGCACCGGTGCCACAGTTAAGGGCAGCGGCAGCGATCGCCCCCCTCTCCCAATTCCTCGGCACGATCGATCAGATTCCCCCCCGCTACAGCGCCATCCAAGTGAATGGCAAACGCCTTTACAAACTGGCCCGTCAGGGAGAAGCGGTGGAAGTCCCGCCGCGCACCGTCACCGTCCATCAGCTCACGGTAGAGGGCTGGCAGGGGGGCGATTTCCCAGAACTAACCGTGACGATTAACTGTAGCGCAGGCACCTATATCCGCTCCATTGCCAGGGATTGGGGGGCGCGGCTGGGGGTCGGGGCGACCCTGGCGGGACTGGTGCGGACGGCGAGTGGTGGCTTTCACCTAGCAGACAGCCTTACCCTGGAGGAGGTGGCCACAGGGACCAATACGAGCACCGTTACCCCGATCCCACCGGCAACAGCCTTGGCCCACATCCCTCGCCTGACCCTCCCGGAACCCACCGCCACCCGTTGGCGACAGGGTCAAAAACTTACCCTACCCCTGACGGATCTCCCGCCAGGGACGGCGACAGCCTACGCCGTCTTTGACCCGACCGAGCGGTTTCTAGGCATCACCGAAATCGCCGCTGCTGACAGCGATAATGGCTGTCGCCTCGTCGCCAAGATGGTTTACGAGGCCATGGGATAAGGCTTGGCCGCGATTCGCAGCGGGGTTTTTCAGGCCCTGAACTTCCCGCTCGGGCCATACGTGAAACATCCCCCAGGGGAAAGTCCATTCACCCTATTCCCTGGGAAGCCCAGGGCGAATGGGAAATCTCCAACAATGCGCATTGCCGGAGGCTTAGTGTTGAAACTACACAAAGACAACAAAGAGGTTATGCTGGGGTCGAACACCGTCTCTGTCCTTCGCTTTTCCCTTCGCCGCCATGACGACTGCCCCCCTCCCCGCTTTCTACGATCCAGATCGCTTGCTTGAGGTCTACCGGGTGCCCTACCAAGCGCGCACCGGTCAAGCCCAAGCTTGGGCCGCCGAGCATCACATCACCGCTGCCCATGGCGATACGCGGCGCATTGCCCTGCTGCTGATTGATGTGCAAAACACCTTCTGTTTGCCGGACTTTGAACTGTTTGTGGGTGGGCGATCGGGGCTGGGCGCGGTGGCCGATAACCAGCGGCTCTGTCGGTTTATTTACGAAAATCTGGGGCAGATCACGACGATCATCCCCACCCTCGACACCCACACGGCGGCCCAGATTTTTCACCCGATGTTTTGGGTGGATGAGGCGGGTAATCCCCCTGCACCGATGACGATGATCAGCTACGACGAGGTGATGGCGGGGAAATGGCGGGTGAATACGGCGATCGCCCCCCTCTTAGGAACCGAGGATCTACCGGCCTTTGCCCAGCACTACACCCAGCAACTCAGGGATGCGGGCAAATATCCCCTGACGATTTGGCCCTACCACTCGATGGTGGGGGGCATTGGCCATGCCCTGGTGTCGGCGGTGGAGGAGGCCTGCTTTGTCCATGCCATTGCCCGCAATAGCCCCACCCGCTATGAACTCAAGGGCAGCAACCCCCTGACGGAAAACTATTCGGTGTTGCGACCGGAGGTGATGGAGAGTGCGACGGGGGGAGCGATCGCCCAGAAGAATACGGCGCTCATCGAGGCGCTGTTGGCGTTTGATGCGGTGATTGTGGCGGGGCAAGCCAAGAGTCACTGCGTGGCCTGGACCGTGGCGGATCTGCTGACGGAAATTGAGGCCCGTGACCCCCAGCTAGCGACCAAGGTTTACCTGTTGGAGGACTGCTCGTCACCGGTGGTGGTGCCGGGGGTGGTGGACTTTACGGAGCAGGCAGATGCCGCCTATGGGCGGTTCGCGGCGGCGGGGATGCATCGGGTGAAAACAACGCAGCCCTTAGCGACTTGGCCGGGATTGGCGTAAGCAAAGGGGCCAGCGTTACATAGCAGTCGTCAGTTCGGTTAGGACAAGACTACGAGCCATTTTGCTTCTGCGCTCAGGATCAGAACGATCCTAGGTGTCCTAAGCAAAGGGGCCAGCGCTATAGTAGCCAGATTAGCTGGCTCGACCTTCCTGTTGCAGATGTGATGGCTCCCCAACTTTCCGATTTAGAACTCACCCAGCGCATTTTAGACATGGCCAAAACCGGGGTGTATCGAGAATCGATTCTCGAAGCGCTGCAGCCAGTGGCCACCCAACGGCAAATTCGGAGTGCCATCACCCAGGCTAAACAATTTGGCCTCCATTCCGATCGCAGCCTTCGGGATGCTGAGTTGGGTACCTACTACCAGGTGGATCTGCGGCGCTACCATTCTTTCCAGGCGGCGATCTCCGCCGCAGTGCCCTTAGAAAGCCATGATGTGGCCAGCCAAGTCTTGCTGACCACCCAGGCCCTGCGGCGGATGTTGGTGGTGGCGGGGGGCGGCGCGATCGCCCTTTTT
>JAQCKL010000577.1 GCA_027592485.1 Cyanobacteriota bacterium | reverse complement strand
CTTAAGAGATGCGATGGAGCACGTTCTCAAGGTGGTAACGTCTTAACCTAAGTGGCGACGGCTATAAGTACCCCCACCTCTTCCGGGCCAGCCAAGTGATGCTCCTCAATAAAATCGATCTGCTGCCCCATTTGACCTTTGATGTGGCTCGATGTCTGGGCTACGCCCGCCAGGTCAACCCCCATTTGCAGATATTTCAAGTGTCCACCCTGACGGGGCAAGGGTTAGCGGCATGGTACCAATGGCTCCATAGCCATTTGCCTGGGGCTCAGGAGATGCCGCAGCGATCGCCCCACAGCCCTGAGCCCCGAGTCAACCTTGCCAATCATCGCCCCCCAGTGGCGGCAGTTGCTTGATCTGACCGGCACCCATTTCCCCTAAAAAAAGCGCTGTCGATATTAGATATCGACAGCGCTTTTTTTTAAACAGTCGTTAGAGAATGAAATTCGAGCCTAGGGGCTACTTGATGAACAACATTTCTTGGTAAGTGGGCAAGGGCCAGAAGCTATCAGCCACCAAACCTTCTAGGGCATCGGCATATTCGCGCACTTCATCCATGAGCGGACGAATGGTGGTCGCACAATACTGCATATGCTCTTCAGTGGAGGCAAAGTCATGCTTCTCAATCGCTGCACCCAACTTATCCGTCACCGCCATCATCGAGTTAGCCAGATCAGCAATTTTCTGAGCCGTATCCTTTTCAAGGGTGATGCCCATGCTGGTCAAGCTGCTCATCGTTGCAGACAGCTTAGACAAATACTCGATGGCGGCGGGATAAATCGTGGTTTTGGCCATGCTGATCACCAGCTTGGCTTCCACATCAATGGACAGAATGTACTGCTCGGCATAGACCTCAAAGCGGCTTTCCAGCTCAACCGGGGTCAGGACCCCGGTCTTCTTGAAGAGATCCTCAACGAATTCTGCCTTCAGATAAGGCAGTGCATCCGCTGTTGTGGGCAAATTCAATAGGCCCCGCTCTTCGACGGCCATCCTATGCCATTCTGCCGAATAACCATCGCCCCCAAAGACAACGGAACCATGCGCTTCCATGACCTCTTTGAGGACGGTGAGGATAGCTGTATTTAGGTCTGACCCAGCAAGTTCACTTTCCAGACGATTGCCGATCCACTCTAGGGAGTCAGCCAGCATCGTGTTGAGCACCACCAAGGGACCAGAAACCGATTGATTTGAACCCACAGCGCGGAACTCAAAACGGTTACCGGTGAAGGCAAAGGGTGAGGTGCGGTTGCGATCTCCCGGATCTTTGCTTAGGGGCGGCAACACATCAATCCCCAGATCCATCACCCCTTTGTGCTTGGAATCGGTGACGGAACCGGTCTTAATCTGTTCAAAGACCTCTTCGAGTTGTGACCCGAGGTAAACCGACATGATCGCGGGGGGTGCCTCGTTGGCCCCCAACCGGTGGTCGTTACTGGCGGTGGCGATCGCCGCCCGCATCAACGGACCATACTTATGGACCCCACGAATCACCGCCCCGCAGAACACGAGGAACTGAGCATTTTCATGGGGAGAGTCACCGGGATCCAGCAAATTGCCTTGGGTGGAGTTGCCCACAGACCAGTTAACGTGCTTACCCGAACCGTTAATGCCTGCGAAGGGCTTTTCGTGCAGTAAGCAGACAAAACCATGCTTTTTAGCAGTGTGCTTCAAGATGGTCATGGTGAGCTGCTGGTGGTCGCTCGCCACATTCGCCGCTTCAAAAAACGGTGCCAGTTCAAACTGACCCGGTGCTACCTCGTTATGGCGGGTCTTCGCAGGAATGCCGAGCTTATACATGGTCTCTTCCACGTCTTGCATGAAGACCTGGACCCGCTCAGGGATGGCCCCAAAGTAGTGATCGTCAAACTGTTGACCCTTAGCAGGGGCCTTGCCAAACAGAGTACGCCCCGCTAACAGCAGATCAGGCCGTTGGCTCGCGAAGTTGGCATCAACCAAGAAATACTCTTGCTCAGCGCCACAGCTAGAGTTGACGTGGGCAACATCGGTGTATCCCAAGAGTTTCAAAACCTTGCTGGCCGCTTTATCCATAGCCGCGATAGAGCGGAGCAGGGGAACTTTCTTGTCAAGCGCTTCCCCAGTCCAAGAAACAAAGACAGTGGGGATGCAAAGGGTGGCCCCATTGTCCGTTTCCATCACGTAGGCAGGGCTGGTCACATCCCAAGCGGTATAACCCCGAGCCTCAAAGGTGCCGCGAATCCCACCATTGGGAAAGGAAGAACCGTCGGGCTCCCCTTGGACGAGGACTTTGCCGGCAAATTCTGAAATAGCGGTGCCATCACTCTGAACCGAGATAAAGCCATCATGCTTTTCTGCGGTCAGGTTGGTCATGGGGTAAAACACGTGGGCGTAGTAGAGCGCCCCTTTTGACATGGCCCAATCCTTCATGGCTGTGGCTACTGCATCAGCAACGGAGGGGTCAAGCTTCTCACCGGTCACAATGGTCTTCTTAACAGATTTGAAGACTGCTTTAGGGAGGCTGGCCTGCATCTTGCTGAGATTGAAGACGTTCTCTGCCCACATTTTTGCCAGAGGCTCTGGGGCCTTAGGCGGCATCGCCTCTTTATTAGCGATTTGATAGATGGCCTGAACACGAGCCTCATTTCCACTCATAAGAATCTCTCCCTAACCTCTAAACCGTACGATGGTAATCAAAATAGATCCTTCAAATAGATATCAGCTATACCAAAATCCTGGTTTTGACTGCTTCTAAGGGTTAGGAATCTATGAAGACCGCCATGTTTTCGTAGGAACACGGTAGTGACGTGTTCCTACAACATCGCAATTGTCCGTGTTATTTAATTCGTGATCCTAAGCTTTGCTTAAGAGGATGTTTGAAAAGTTATTCGGTGTCAAAATCGCTACGCGAGTCGCCGCACCATGATGCGAA
>JAQCKL010000576.1 GCA_027592485.1 Cyanobacteriota bacterium | reverse complement strand
CGATATTGAGGGCACGATTCCCCATGGGTTGACCGGCACCCTCTTCCGCAATGGTCCGGGCCTGCTGGATATCAATGGTGAAACCCTACGGCATCCCTTTGATGGGGACGGCATGATCAGCCGCATCGCTTTTCGGGATGGCAAAGCCCACTATCGCAACCGGTTTATCCGCACCGAAGGCTATGTAGCGGAGCAAGAAGCCGGCAAGCCCCTCTATCGCGGTGTATTTGGCACCCAGAAACCAGGGGGCTTCTTTGCCAATGTCTTCGATCTTCGACTCAAGAATATTGCCAATACCCATGTGGTTTATTGGGGCGATCGCCTCCTTGCCCTCTGGGAAGCGGCCCAGCCCCACCGCCTCGACCCGCATACCCTCGACACCCTCGGGCTCGATGATTTAGATGGCCTGTTGGAACCGGAACAAGCTTTTGCGGCCCATCCCCGCATTGATCCTGGTGATCCGGCCACGGGCCGCCCGCCCCGACTGGTCAACTTCTCGATCAAAACGGGCCTGTCGAGCGCGATCACGCTTTTGGAATTTGACCCCGAGGGGAATCTGGCCCACAGCTATAGCCACGTCATTCCAGGGTTTGCCTTCATCCACGATTGCGTCATTACGCCGAACTATGTGGTGTTCTTCCAAAACCCGGTTAGCTTTAACCCACTGATGTTTGTACTAGGGATGAAAGGGGCCGCCGAATGCATCCAGTTCAACCCCAAGCAACCCACCAAAATCATTGTTATCCCTAGAGACGGGCAGCGGCCTCTCCAAGTGGTAGAAGCCCCAGCCTGTTTCGTCTTCCACCATGTCAATGCCTTTGAGCAGAACGAGAAGCTAGTGATCGACTCCATTGGCTATCGAGAATTCCCCAGCTTGGACGAAGGCATGACCTACCGCGAGGTGGACTTTGACCAAGTCCCGGCGGGGCAAGTGTTCCGATTCAACGTGGATTTGGCAGCGGGCACGGTGACCTCTGATTGCCTGATCGATCGCTCCTGCGAGTTCCCCACCCTACACCCCAACCGGGTTGGCAGCGACTATCGGTATCTCTATATCGGCGCAGCCCATACCGCGACGGGTAACGCCCCACTGCAAGCCCTGCTAAAGCGCGATCTCGAAACCGGCACTGAGCAATTGTGGAGTGAAGCCCCCCGAGGGTTTATGGGGGAACCCATCTTTGTGCCCCGCCCTGGCGGCACCGTTGAGGATGACGGCTGGGTATTGTGCCTCAACTACAATGCGGCTCGCCAATGCTCTGATCTGATTATTCTGGATGCTCAGCAAATCGCTGCCGGCCCCATTGCCCGACTCAAACTTCGCCACCATGTGCCCTATGGCCTCCATGGCAGCTTCGTAAGCGATTACTTCGGCCCTCAGCAACCTGGGCAATGATATGTAGCAGTCGCCAGTCCGGTTAGGACAAGACTGCGAGCTACTTTGCTTCTGCGCAAAGCATCAGGGCGATCCGAGGTGCCCTAAGCAAAGTGGCCAGCACTATAGGCAAATCAGCGCTTCCCAAAAAGGTCCGTAGTTATGAGTAGAGATTGCTATTGTCAGGAACCCAACACCCGTAGCATCGCTTGAAAGGCTCGACTAGCACCTTCAGTGTTTTTACCCGTCGGTACTTTTGAGCCTCAGCACAGAGCCAAAAACATCCCTAAACAAATAGCCAAAACCCTCTTCGAAAAAGGGTTTTGGCCATTTTTCTAAAAAACATCGAAGCTTTACCAAAATTCGTGGTTACTTCATTTAGATCAGAGGGAGCGCTGCCTATGATTAGAGAGCGTTGGCAAGCCGCAACTCAATCTGAGAGTGAGTGGACTGAGACATGACAACGGTGGTCGGGGGCGTCCGCTTTTGCACATCAAGCATCCCTTACTGGTTTATTAGATAACTTACGGAGACGACACAACATAATGAAATTTGCGAATCTAGCCATTGGCGCATCTCTTCTCGCTGGCATGATGACTGCCCCTGCGATGGCCGCCACCTACAGCACTTCCGGTGATACCACCGTATTTGACTCTGACGGTTCCAAAACTTTCTTGGCTGGCCCTGGTTATGACCTGGCCGACATTCTAGACGGCAACGCAGGCGCTCCTGGCGGCAACGTGGAGCTTAACAATGGGGCGGCAAGCGCTGACTTGTTTGCACCAGCAAATACCTTGACTGGCAATCTCGATAGTGGACGGGTTGTGACCTTCAGCAGCCTGACCAACGACGACTGGTTTGGCAGCGGCAATTTGGCAGCAACCTGGTTTGCAGACGCCTTAGATACTTATGGGGCTACCATCCGAGCTAGAGCTGCTGCTGTGTTCGGTATGCCAGTGCCTGATGCCGCTATTTTTAATGCCTTTAATATTGCGGGTGGCTTTGCTCGCCTGAGCGATCCCAATATTGCTTACGTTGGCGAGGTTACCTTTGGCTTAGCGGCTCACAGCGACGCTGGAAATGTTAACTCTCTGTTGGCTGGCCTCTTTGCCAGTGAAGTGGTGAAGGTCACCTTAAACGGCGTTACGAACTACTACTACAGCTTTGCTGCACCCACCGCTTCCGGTCAGACTTCCCTCGATGGAACTAAGTCCCACGAAGGCAACTACGAGTTCTTTATCGAAGATCCCCAAGAGAACGAGTCTGTACCTGAGCCTGCGACTCTCCTTGGTTTGATGGCTGTAGGCGGTGTGTTTGCTGCATCTAAGCGCAAGGCCATTGCTTAAGCCATAAGCAAAGAGGGTGGGCCGACGAACCTTGACCCGCCCTCTTCGTTTGATTAACCCAGGCTATCCGCGATGATTTGTGACCAGCATCAGCCCAGGATGTGACCCTAAAGGTCTTTTTCTATCAGCATTCAGTCATTTCGCCACACGACTTGGCAATCTTCTAGGAGAGAAAAATCAAGAGAATTGTCAAACCCACCA
>JAQCKL010000575.1 GCA_027592485.1 Cyanobacteriota bacterium | reverse complement strand
GGGCGATCGCGATCGCCCTCTCCAGCAGCTTGTTTCCCCCCGATTTGCTCGCAGCCCAAGCCTGGCCCGCCATTACCCAACGGACTTCCCAGTTACTGGCTGCCTTGTCGAAGACGACCTAACCCCTCAACTGCCCAACTTAAAGGCTTCTACAAATAACCCATAGATCAATCCCAGCTTGAAGGCATTGGCCACCTCTAGGGGGAGGCTGGGTTGCCGCTCCCCTTGGCGGGGGCGGCGGTAAAAGAGCCAGCTAATCAGTTCTACCCCTACCACCAACAGCGCCGAGATAAACACATCGAAGTCAGCGGTTTGACCGGCAATGGTGGAGATGGCGGTGCCAAAGAAGTTGCCAAACAGCAGCCCGATAATCACCAACGACAGTCGTCGCCAGGGGTTAAACACCCAGCGACCCAGGCGGTTACCGAGGGTTTCGAGCAAGGTTGTGAGGCGAGTTCGCTGCATGGTTAAAATCCCTTGGCCGATGTCTGGTGAAGACGGCTACCTGCTCCAATTCCCCCTGCGCCGCTGCTCCCTGCCGTCTTCAGGCAATCTCAGGGAGGGTTGCACCAACTTAGGGGGAGGATGAACAGGTACTGTGTAGACCGCCCTGGGCACAAATGTAGGCTAACTGCCCCCCATTGAGGTTGCGGGCTCCGTTGAAATCAACCCCTTGCAGTTGTTGCCCCGTATCGAGATCGGGGGCAGCGGTGACGAAACCCTCACTGGCCTCGATCTCTGCCGTGGTCAATTGAGCCCCCTGGAGATCAACCCCAGTCAAATCTGCCCCTTGCCAACGCACCCCTTGTAGGGTGCTATAGCGCAGGTTGGCCCCTCGCAAATTGGCCCCTCGCAAATCCGCCCCCTGCAGGTCAACCCCCTGCAAGTTAGCCTCGATGAGGATCGCTCCGCTCAAGTCAGCATCGGCTAAAGCGGCCTCTTGCAGCTCTGCCCCCCGCAAATTGGCCCCCGCCAGATTCACCCCAGTGGCATTCAGCTGGCGCAGGGCGCTTCTAGAGAGATTGGCCTTGGTGAGGACGGCTTCGGTCAGATCCGCCGCCGTTAAGCGGGCTTGACTCAAATTCGCGCCGGTCAGATTGGCCTGAATCAGGGTGGCCCGTTCTAAATTGACCCGCTGCAGGTCAGCGCCACTCAGGTTAGTCGCCGTCAAGTTGGCCCGCAGCAGCCCCGCCCCTTGCAATTGGGCCAGGGTGAGATTGGCCCCGGTCAGGTCGGTGTCGGTGAGATCAGCGCCCCGCAAGTCGGCAATGCGATCGTCGTAGGTGTTAGCGGTTTGGTCGGGGCCGGGGTCAAAAAAGATTGCCCCTTTGAACTGGGCGCGATTGAGCCGGGTTCCTTGCCATTGGATACCCGCCAGGTTTTGCTTGTTCAGGATCAGGATAAATTCCCGTTTCCCCTGGGAGAGGTACCCGAGGTGGAGTCCCCTTAAATCTAAGGTGTGGATGCGATCGCCCTCTAACACCATCAACTTCGCCAAGCTCCGATTCACCGTCTGCAGCCGCAGCACCAGCCGTTGCTTTTGGGCGGCATCGCCGGTCCCGGCTAGGTCCCGGCTGAGACTTTGATTGAGCCGTCGCAGGTGAGGCACTGCCGCCATGCCCCGATCCAATGTGGCCTGGTGAAGGGTGTCCAACCAGTCGGGGTCATCGGCTTGACCAATCAGATCGACCAGGAGAGAGGTGACTTGGGCATCGGGGGTGTTGCCCAGGGCCAAAATCGCCGCCTGTTTAGTTTCAAGGTCGGCTGCCGGGTTGGTGAGCGTGGCCACCATTTGGCCAAACAGAGTGGGGTCACTGGGGGGAGCCAGGGTCCGCCCCCGGAGCAGGTACCCCCCCGCTGCGGAGGTCCCCGCTAGGCCGATCAGCAATAGCAAGCCGACGGCGGGGGGGAGCGATCGCCAGCGGGGCGGCTTCTGCTCCGGCCAATGGGGAGCAGGGTTTAAGACCACCGCTGTCAGACCGCTTTCGTCCTCGGTCCAGGTAATCGCCCCTCCCTGGGGTGAGGGCGGCAAGGCATCCTGGGGAATAGTCTCCGTATCCTTGCTTTGCCATTGATGGGTGAGGCGCACGATCGCCCCGGTTTCGGGATCAACGGTGCAGGTGCCCGCCAACCGATCATGCCAGGGGCGGCGGCCCCGATTGAGCAACCCCGTAGCGCTCTCCCCGGCCAGGGCCACAACGCTGAGCCCCGCCAAAATCAACGGATTTGGAAAACCGCCCGCCAATCGCCACAGGGCATAGGCAATCGCCAGCGGCGTGCCCCATTTACCCACCCCCTCCCGCAGCAGACTTTGCCGCCAACTGGGCATCTGTCCATCTAAGGTCACCACCTGGATGCGTAACCATGCCTTCGGCCCACTGGTGCCCCACCGGCCCAGGCTGTAAATGTGAATGCCGAGGAGAAGCACGGGCACGCCTAAGGCAGCAGTCCAAAGGCCATAGGTGAGGGGCGTGACCGTTTCCCGCAGCGATCGCTGGGGGAGACCGAGGGTTTTAGCCACGGTGGTTTGGGTGGTTTGCAGCAGGGGGCTGAGACGGACCTCTACCGATGAACCGCTTTGTTCAGCCCGTTGGGTATGGACAATGCCGCCATAAACGGGCACGGCAATGCCAACGACAACGATCGCCAGCTCTAGACCCCAGGCCAAACCCCGGCGACCCAAGGGGGGGACGCGACGGGTAAAGGGAGCGGGAGCTCGATCAGGGTCAGGGGGGGAATCGTTTTGGTGGCGATCGGCCCCAAAAAATCGGCGCATAGGGATTCGCCTAGGAGATATAGACACTTGTTTTACCACTGTCAGCCCGCTTTTGCTTGGGTGGGATCAAGCGATGGTCGGAGACCGGCCCTTAGGGGCCATCGCACCGGTCCCTTATTCTAGAGGGCAGTATTTTATTCAGCCTATGCCCCTCATTAA
>JAQCKL010000574.1 GCA_027592485.1 Cyanobacteriota bacterium | reverse complement strand
CGGTTTGTGGTGTCTCCTCGGGGGGCTGCCCAAGCGGTGTATAAGGCCGAGATTGAACGCAGTAAGGAGCAAGTGGCCGAAGATCCGGCCCTATTGGAGCAGGTGGGTCCCCAGCAATATCGCCTGCGGGTCTTCCCGATTCCCCAGCGGCGCAGTGGTTGGCAACCGGGGATCACGCATCTGTGGCTGTCCTATCAGGTGATGCAAGAGGAGAACGGCTGGCCGCTGCCCCAACTACGGGAAAAACGCAATATTTACTGGACCGGCAAGACGGAGCGCCGTCGCCAAGGGGAGGGGTTTAAAACGCGATCAGAGGATTGGTATGAAGGGTGGTTGCCCGCCCAGGGGAATCAGGCCAGTCAGACCGCTCAGCCCCATCGGGTGCTGTTGCCCCAAGGTTATGAGGTGACTGCCCAACCCGTCGCCACGGATACGGCGGCTGTTAAAGGCCAGCGTTTGGCCTTGGTTGTAGATACCTCCCGGAGCATGGGCGATCGCTCCGATCCCTTATCCGCAGACCTGAAGTACAGCCTCACCCTGGCCCAAGACAATACCGTTGATTGGTATCTCACCAGTGCCGCTGGCATGGCACCCCAGCGCTTGGCGACCGGGGAGAGTCCGACCATGGACGACCTTGGATTTTATGGCAACATCCCCCTAGTCAAACAATTGGAGCAGTTTCAAGCCCTGCGCCAAGGGGCAACCTATGACGCCATTGTGGTGATCACCGATGCGGGCAATTACGAGCTGGAGCCCGATGCCCCCACCCTGGCGGAGATTGAATCCCCCCTCTATTTGGTGCATCTCAGCGGCGAGTTACCCCCGGCCTATGAGGACACCCTGCTGCAAACCCTCACCAAAACCAAGGGCGGCGTGGCGGCGAGTGTGGCGGAAGCGCTGAATCGCTACGGGGTGGAGCAGTCCCTGGAGGGCACGGTCATGAATGGCTACCGTTGGCAGATCACTGAGATTGCTGACCCTGCGGAAGATCCATCCGCCGCCCCGACTAGCACTCCTGATCTCGGGGACAACTCATTCACCCCCATCGCCGCCCGCCAAGCCATTCGCTGGCTGAGCCGCTCCCGCGATCTGACCCAGGTCACGGAGTTGGACCAACTGCATGGGATCGCCAAACAGGCCGAAATCGTTACCCCCTATTCCTCAATGTTGGTGTTGGTGAATGATCGGCAACGGGAAGCCCTCGCCGCCGCCGAAAATGCCGCCGATCGCTTCTCCCGAGAAGTGGAAACCGGCCAGGATGAACTCACTGATCCGGGCAATCCCCTGAATGTGCAGGTGGTCCCAGAAGCCAACGACTTCTTGGGCCTATTTGCCCTGGCCCTATTGGGACTATTGGGCTGGAACCAGCGGCGGTTGCAACGACAATCCAGCCAGCCCTAACGGATCGTTCCCAGGGGGTTGGTCGTCTGCGGCAATTGGATGTCTTCCCCACGCACAAAGCCATCGGCACGGGTGACATCACCCACAAGTTCGGCATCTTGATTAATGCAGCCAGGCCGCTGGGTGTACTGACAAACCCGTTCATAGAGCCGCGCCCGCGTACCAGGCTTGCCCGCCGAAAAAATCACCAGCCCAGTGGCGGTAACGGAAACGCGACAAACGGGACAGACTTGAATGCCATTGCTGCTCATAAATCACCGACAACGTTTCGGACAATATAGCGCAATAAAAATTCATATTATGTTGCGTCTTGACGTTGGCCAGGAACTTAAAACGCACCTGGGCCACAGGTCGATTAAAGCCGACGTGCCGAAAATATTGATGCCGCCCCCGATGGGTCATGATTCCCAGGGTTGATCGGGGTGAACATCCGGTGCGTTCAAAGGGGGCTACACTACACGATGTGCCCTGGGTCGGGCTTGAGGTTTCTGCCTATTTTGAGAAATGTCTGCCATGCAAAAGCGATCGCGATCGTTCTATCCCTTAGCCGCCTTCTTTGCCTTATTTGTCTGCTTTCTGTACGGCCCAATGATTGCCATCTTTGTGCTGTCTATGCAGGGGCCAGAGGGGGGGCTCACCTTTCCGGTAAAGGGCTTTAGCTTCCATTGGTTGGGGCAAGTCTTCCAGGAGCAGCGAGTGGGCAGTTTTGTGGATGCCTTCCAGCGATCGCTAATGCTGGGCTTGGTGACTGCATTGCTGGCGATCGTCATCGGGGTGGCGGCCAGTATGGCTTTTCGCCATCGGTTCCGGGGAGCGCGACCGCTGTTCTACCTGACCATCTCTAGCCTGGTGGTGCCGGGCACTCTGATTTCCCTGGGCATTGGCATCTCCTTCCAGGTGCTCCAGATCCAAACCAATTGGTTTTCCTCTGGCATCGGGGCTCACCTCACCTGGACAGTGCCCTTTGCCTTTTTGATTTTGATTGGGGTGTTTAATCGCTTTAACCCCTCCTATGAGGAAGCCGCCAGGGACTTGGGGGCCAACGATATCACCACCTTCAAAGAGATTGTGCTGCCGCTGATCTTTCCGGGGCTGATCGGCATCGGCATCCTCACTTTCACCCTTTCCTATGATGAGTTTGTGCGCACCTCCCTGGTGTCTGGGCAGTACAATACTTTGCCCCTAGAGGTGTTTGGCATGACCACCAATGTCACCTCCCCGGCCCTCTATGCCCTGGGCACCCTGACGACACTGTTTTCGTTTAGTATGATCGCGATCGCCTATACCCTTTACCGGCGGTTCTCCCGGCAACAACCGGGGTAGGGAAACCGGTGTTTGTCTATGCAAAGGCATCTGTGCAACCCCCCTGAGAGGCTTGATTGGGGTCAATTGCTTCGCCCCTAGGGGTTGTGTTACTCTAATTTTCTGCTTGGACGTATAGCTCAGTTGGTTAGAGCACCACGTTGACATCGTGGGGGTCACTGGTTCGAGTCCAGTTACGTCCATCCCCTGTGTACAGTGACACTTTATTTGTCGCTGGGGA
>JAQCKL010000573.1 GCA_027592485.1 Cyanobacteriota bacterium | reverse complement strand
GGTGGAGCTGGGGGAAAAGATCTTGGTCTCCGTGCTCAACTGACAGTGGGTTTCTAGGCCAATGATGGCTTCGTATTGGGTCTTGACTGGGGCTGCCGAGGTCATGAAAACACCGCATGGGACGCATTGCAACGCTCCCATTCTACCCTTGACGGCTTCAGGACGCGGTCACCCCGAGGGGCGACTATCAAGTCGGACCTCTCCTGTTCAAACGCTTCTGCTGATACCCATTTCTAATGGGAGGCCAAGATCCTGACATTGGCCCCCCGCCGTCCCTATCCATCCCAATATCTCCGGAGAGTCTCGGAATGAGCCCGATACCCCGATTGGAATTCAATATAGAGAAATATTTGGGGTCATGATTCGGGCACCATGAGCCCATTAGCTACCGTTCCCTGTAATGCTGTTCAGTTCCCTGTATGTCTTTCAGATCCCTGGCCCCGCCTCCTGATGATCCCCATGCCGCCGTCATCTGGGACCCATTGGTGGTCTCCCCTGAGACAGCGGTGTTGGATGCGATCGCCCAAATGGACCATTCAGCAGCGAGTAGAGCGGCGGCGGCCTCGCGATTGTGTACGACCTGTGTGGTGGTCGTGGCGCAGCGGCAAGTGGTGGGGATATTGACCGAACGGGATGTGGTCACCCTGGTGACGCAGCAGCGACCCCTCCAGGGGGGCACCCTGGCCGAGGTGATGACCCACCCCGTCATAACGCTGCCAGAATCTGCCCTTACCGACTGGGCAGTGGCCATCCAGCGGTTGCAACAGCACCAGATTGACCACTTGCCGATCGTTGATGGACAGGGGGTCGTGGTCGGGGTGGTGACCTACGAAAGCCTGCACCAGGCGGTCACTCAACCCCACCCGCCAGCACAGATGGCGGGCCAGCAGACCGCCGAGACGGCGCGGGGGACTGGCGAAACCCACCCTTGGGCGTTGAACAACCCCTTGCCGGACTTGACCCTGCGGGTTAATCGCACCGGCATCTATTTGGAGGTTGTCACAACCCCAGATTTTCAGCTCGTCGGTGGTTTACCTGAATTGGTGGGTACCCATGTGTCGGAGTCCCTGCCGCCGCCGATCGCCCGCCAGCGTATGGTGATGATTGAGCAGGCTTTGCAAACCCGCGCCACCCAAGTTTACGAGCAGAATCTCTCCACCCCAAACAACACCCATGTGGAAGAGGTGAGGGTGGTTCCCTATGGCGAAGATGAAGTGTTGCTGTTGGTGCGGGACATTAGTGAGCAGGTGCGGCTGGACGCGGAACGCCAGCGCCTCGCAGCCGAACGCGAACGGGCAGAAGCTGCCCTGCTAGACAGTGAACAGACCAACCGCGCCATCCTTGAGGCCATCCCCGATTTGCTGATCCGCATGGATCGCCAGGGCAATTGCAGCCAAATATCCGGTGGCGGTGGCCTTCAGGTTGACGAGCCAGCGGCATCCTCGGCGTCAGTGCCCGATCGCTACCAGATCTTGCCCCCTGCCCTCGCTAAACGGCAGCTTGCCTTTGTGCACCAAGCCCTTGATACAGGACAACTCCAGATTTACGAGCAGATCTTTGATGTGGAGGGTGATCGGCGCTGCGAAGAGGTGCGGATCACGCCCTTGAATGGCCATGAGGTGCTGATCATGGTTCGAGACATTACTGAGAGGGCACGGCTGGAAGCCGATCGCGAGCGCACCATGGCCGCCCTTGAGGCCAGTGAACAGCGCTTTCGTCAACTGTTTGAGGCTACGCCGCAAATTTCGGTGCAGGGTTATGACCGCGATCGCCGGGTCATCTATTGGAATCCAGCCAGCGAGCAACTCTACGGCTACAGCGCTGCTGAGGCCCTGGGGCAAAAGCTGGAGGATCTGATTATCCCCCCAGAGATGCGGGCATGGGTGGTGACTGCCGTGGGGGATTGGGTCGCTGGCGGTGCAGCGATCCCGGCCAGTGAACTGACCTTGATGGACCGACACGGTAACCCCGTGGACGTGTTCTCCAGTCATGTCATGCTCAACAACCTGGCGGATGAGCCAGAAATGTATTGTGTTGACATCAATCTGAGTCCGCTGAAGCAAGCGCAAAACCAGTTACAGCAGCTCAATCAAACCTTAGAAGCGAAAGTGATTGAGCGCGCTACCGCCCTAGAGGAGCGCGAGGCCCGCTACCGTGCCCTCGTGAATGTCATCCCAGATTTACTCATCCGCATTGATGCAAATGGCACCTATCTGGATGCGATCGCTGGGGAGGGGTTTGAACTCTTTAATCCAGAACAGTTCAAACCAGGGGTCAATATTTACGATGTCACCCCCTTTGACCATGCTCAGGAGCGTATGGGCTACGTCCACCAGGCCCTGCAAACCCGAAAGGTGCAGTCCTATGATTACGACCTGATCATTGATGGTCGCCAAGTTTCAGAAGCGGCGCGGATCGTGGCCATTAACGACACCGAGGCGCTGATTATTGTCCAGGACATAAGTGAGCGGTCAAGACTCAAAGCCGAAGTTGCCGATCGCACCGCAGCGCTACAAGCCAGTGAAGCCCAACTCCGAGCCATCATTGAGGCCATCCCTGATCTCCTGTTGCGGGTTACCCTGGATGGCACTTGCCTGGGGTCCATGTACCCCAGTGATGATTCTCAGGAATTTTTGCCGATTCAATTCCACCTGTCGGAGGTGTTGCCCCCGCCACTTTTGCAGCAACAGCTCTATTACATTGGCCAGGCCGCTGCAACGGGCACCTTGCAGATCTATGAGCACCAATTGCAAAAGGGCGATCGCACCGTCTATGAAGAAGTGCGGGTGAGTGCCATTGGTCCCGATCAGGCGTTGCTGATGATTCGGGATGTTACCCAGCGCAAACAGATCGAAAGAGCCCTGCACGAGTCACAAAGATTTCTTCAGACGGTGCTTGATACCGTGCCCTTACCAATCTTTTGAAAAGATCGAAATTCTGTCTTTT
>JAQCKL010000572.1 GCA_027592485.1 Cyanobacteriota bacterium | reverse complement strand
CTGGAGCGGTGGGCGTGGTGTCGCCGCTCGGGGCGGTGGGGGTGATTTTGCCAGGGCTGGGTTGACGGTTGTTGCGGATAAAGGCCAAATAGGCGATCGCCTGATCGCTGAGCAGCTTATTTTGGCGGTAGGTGCGGCCCCGGTTGTTGAGGTAATCGAGCCCCGCTTGGCTCAGCCCCATCCCCGGCGTAGCGGCGAGGAAGGCTTGGGCTTCCGACAGGCGACGGCGCAGCAGCCCCTCCTCCACATTGGTGCCAGGGTTGCGATAGAGGGAAAGGGCATATTCCAACTCCTGCCACTGGGCGGTGCGCAACACCCGCGACAGGGTTTCAAAGCCGCTGGAGCCGTAGAATCCAGCCCCGAGGTTATAGGCAAAGCTGAGGATCGCCCCGGCCTGGGCATCGTTGAACAGGTCCCAACCGGGAATGCGGGCCAAGGGCGGCAAAAAGGACCGCTCCACCTTCCACAGCAGGAGATCGTCCGCTTCTGTCTGGGTGAGGCGATCGCCCAGCCGCACCGCTGCCCCATCCTTGTAGCGGGTGCTGCCCCAGCCAATGGTGTAGGGTTCTCCGCCAGATAAAGGGTCAGGATAGGCCGTCAGGCTACAGCCTTCAAACGCTTTGATAAGGTCAATGCCGACTGCGGGAACCCCTGCCATGGCTGCTACCTGTCCTAGCTCTGGGTGAACTTGATGTGAATTGCTTGTGAATCGCTGGGTGCTGGGGCCAAAAGGACTCGATCCGAGGACCCTTGCTGACCTATGAGGATACCGAGGGTGGGGGGCGATCGCTCAACCGTCTGCGGATTATTCCTGCGGTCTCCGAACCCGTTAAATCCGAACCGCTGCATTCACGCCTGTTCCACCCCCTCCACCCTGGGGAAATCGGCGGCAATATTCCCCAGATTAGGCCCGCATCCCCAATTGGGCACACATGAAGCAATAAGGCAGGTGCAGGCGCGGCCATGGTTGCCCCGTCAGGTATTCACCCGGAATGGATAACGCACCCTAGGGCAGGCAAGATCCCAGGCAAAGCGCAAACCGGGGGAATGGCTTGGGGTAAATTGGGAGGGGGAGAACGGCCTCCATCGGGTCGTTGCCCTGGGCAGGCCAGTCAGTCATTGCATAAGACTCTAAACCCCGTGAGCGTAACGACCCTCTTTAAGACCTCGGTTCCCGTCCTAGGTGTGGTCCACCTGTTGCCCCTGCCCACATCACCGCGCTGGCAGGGCAATTTGCAGGCAGTCATCGATCGCGCCGAACAGGAGGCCACCGCGCTGGTGTCAGGGGGGGTGAGCGGCCTGATTGTGGAAAATTTCTTCGACGCCCCCTTCCCTAAGGATCAGGTCGATCCCGCTGTGGTCAGCGCCATGACCCTGATCGTCCATCGCCTGCAACGGCTGGTGACGGTCCCCATTGGCATCAATGTGCTGCGTAACGATGCCCGCAGTGCCTTAGCGATCGCCAGTTGCGTTGGGGCTCAGTTCATTCGCGTCAATGTGCTTACCGGGGTGATGGCAACAGATCAGGGGTTGATCGAAGGCTGCGCCCACGATTTGCTGCGCTATCGACGGGAATTGGGCAGCCCCGTCAAGATTTTGGCGGATGTGTTGGTGAAACATGCCCGCCCCCTGGGGTCCCCCAACCTCACCACCGCCGTGCAGGAAACCATTGAGCGGGGCTTAGCCGACGGCATTATCCTCTCCGGTTGGGCTACGGGCAGCCCCCCCAGCCTGGAGGATTTGGAACTGGCCCAGGCAGCGGCCAAAGGTACTCCGGTGTTTATTGGCAGCGGAGCCACCTGGGAAAACATTGGCAAGCTCATCCAAGCGGCCAATGGGGTGATTGTGGCCAGTTCCCTCAAGCGCAAGGGCGACATCAACCAGTCCATTGACCCCACCCGCGTGGGGCATTTCATGGAAGCCCTGGCGGCGGGCATTGAATCCCGTGAAACCCTTGTCGAAGCTCCACCCGAACGTTCAACGGTCGGGCTGAGCCGTTAACCACGGGTTGGGTTCTGCCCAGTCTGGACTGAATAGGGCAGAATAGGGTGGACATTTTTTGCATCCCTGGAGAGGGCCTGACCTATGCGCCGCCGTCGCCAAGAAGCACGCTGGATTCACCGTTGGTCCCGCTGGATCATTGGGGCGATCGCCCTGATGGGGGCCTTTGGCACCGCCTATCTGACGGTGGTGAAATTCATGGGGGGAGATGCGGCCTGCCCTACGGATGCCTGCGATCGCGTCCTCTCTAGCCCCTATGCCATGGTGTTCGGCATTCCCCTCACCATCTTTGGCTTTCTGGGCTATGCGGGTATGGCCACCATGGCCATGGGGCCGATGGCCCTTGATGCCGACCGCAATAAAGAACTGCGCCATAACCTCGAAAATTTGACCTGGTTAGGGCTGTTTCTCGGAGCCACCGCCATGGTGGTATTCAGCGGCTATCTGATGTATTTGCTGGCCTTTGAGCTGAAGGCGGCCTGCATTTACTGCATTACCTCCGCCTGTTTTGCGGCAGGGATGTTCGGCCTCACCTTGGCGGGTCGCCGTTGGGAAGATGGTGGGCAATTGGTCTTTGCGGGGTTGATTGTGGCGGTAATTACTCTAGTGGGCACCCTGGCGGTTTACGCCCCCATCAACAGCCCCCAATCCGCTGAAACCAATATCCCTGGTGAAGCGGGTCCCCCCATTACCACCCCCTCTGGCGAGTCGGAAATGCAGTTGGCCCAGCACTTAACCGATGTGGGGGCAAAAATGTACGGTGCCTGGTGGTGTCCCCACTGCCACGACCAAAAGCAGCTATTTGGCCAAGAAGCGGCAAAGGCCATTACCTATGTGGAATGCGCCCCCGATGGTCAGAATCCCCAGACGGAGCTGTGTCAGTCCACTGACGAAATTCAGGGCTTCCCCACGTGGGAAATCAATGGTGAGTTCTACAGTGGCACCC
>JAQCKL010000571.1 GCA_027592485.1 Cyanobacteriota bacterium | reverse complement strand
CCATCTCAACCTATGAGCTATTGACGACACAAGGGTTTCAGTTCATCACCTGTTAAGAGACCAGTGCCATCAGGGCGAGATGTTTTTGACATTGCTGCCTCAAAGGAAATTTTCTTAGCAATGTAGAGATCTGCAAGTACCCGCTCAAGGGTTTGCATCGCCAATTTACCACCGGTCTGAATTGCCCCATAAATCTGGGCCGTTTTCCCCTCTCGGATAAGGTTGGCAATCGCTGGCGTCACCACCATGATTTCTTGTGCCATAATCCGTCCAAATTCACCTGGCTTTGGATTCATCTTGGGTACAAGGGTCTGGCTGAGTACGGCAACCAGAGAGTTAGATAATTGCACTCGAATTTGTTGTTGCTGCTCAGGGGAAAAGACATCAACCATCCGGTCAACGGTCTGGGCTGCAGAACTGGTGTGTAGTGTACCAAAGACAAGGTGGCCCGTTTCAGCCGCTGAAATTGCTAAAGAGATCGTTTCTAGATCTCGCATCTCACCCACTAGAATGACATCCGGATCCTCTCGAAGAGCAGCCCGTAGGGCATTGGCAAAATTCTTTGTATCTTCCCCAACCTGACGTTGGTGAACCAAGCTTTTGATCGGCTCGTAGATAAACTCAATGGGATCTTCGACGGTGAGGATATGTTCAGGGCGAGTCATATTGATTTCGTTAATCATCGACGCTAGCGTCGTTGACTTTCCAGAACCCGTAGGACCCGTCACTAAAATCAATCCACGGGGTTTTTCTGATAGCTCTCGCACGATATCTGGAAGTCCCAACATATCCATGCTGGGAATCTTGGAGCTTAAAGCCCGCAAGCAAGCTGCATAGGTGCCTCGATCCTTGTACACATTGACACGGAAACGCGCTAAACCCTTCACACCATAGGAACAGTCTAATTCCCAAGTTTGTTCTAGGTTTTTACGCTGGGTGTTGTTGAGCATACTAAAGATCAGCCGCTGGCACGATTCAGCACTTAAGGGCTCATGCTCAGTAGGGGTTAGGGTGCCGCTAACACGAATATAAGGCGGCAGGCCAGCGGATAGGTGCAAGTCTGACCCCCCCCGCTCAATCACCTCTTCCATTAGGTCTTCAATCATCATTTCCATAGGGCCACCTCATTAGGTAATCAAGGGTCACTCGACATTTATCGATCAGCATTGCTCACAAGGCAATTACCCACGTCAATTGTGAAAACGGGGTGTCAAGCAGTAGGGGCAATCCAACCACTCTTGTTGCAGTTCAGCATTACAACTGCTGCAGGTGAGAGAACTTTTTCGCCTTGCCTTCAGCTCGGCTTCTAAACCAGTGTCAGTGAAGGTTACCCGCTCAACTTCTTGCAAGGTCGTATACCCTTGACGAACTAAATTTAGGCTGTAGGCCAACAGCGTTTGCATCCCCTCCCCAACCGCTGCCTCTTTGATTTGTTCGGTGGGTGCCCCTTCTGAAATCATGGCCTGAATTGTTTCGGTCAAGCGCATCACTTCATAAACGCCAACTCGTCCTTTATAGCCTGAGCCTTGGCAGGTGCTACAGAGGGTGCCAGCGCTCCGAGCTGGTTCAATTTGGTCTACTTCCAAAGAATTAGCACGGTATAGGGTCATGTCCGAGTCGCCAGCCGTCGTCAACCCGAAGCGAGCCAATTCTTCTGTTGTGGGCGTGTAGGCGATACGACAATCACTACAGACCTTTCGCATTAATCGTTGCGCCAGCACCCCCAGCAGAGAACTTGAGACCTGGAAGGCTTCCATGCCCATTTCTTCAAGGCGGGCGATCGCCCCAGCAGCATCATTAGTATGTAAGGTGGTTAGCACCAAGTGCCCGGTCAGAGCCGCTTCAATGGCGGTCTTAGCCGTCTCAGGGTCACGGGTCTCACCCACCAAAATCACATCCGGATCTTGTCGCAAAAAGGCTCTCAGAATAGAGGCAAAATTCATGCCTTTTTCGCGAATCACCTGTACCTGAGTAATGCCAGCTAAGGCGTACTCAATCGGATCCTCAGCCGTACTAATATTGATGCCAGGATCATTGCGCTCGGAGAGAAGGGAGTAAAGCGTTGTGGTCTTACCTGACCCCGTTGGTCCTGTCACCAAAATCAACCCGTAGGGCTTGGCTGCCATCTCCTGGACAATTTTGAGGGTCTCTGGATCAGTGATCATCTTATCCAAACCCAGCTGAGTGGCAGCGTTATCCAGGATTCGCAGCACGACCTTTTCACCGTACCGGCTGGGTAAGGTACTCACTCGGAAATCGACTTTTCGCCCTTGGAAAACGCGACGAATCCGGCCATCCTGTGGCAATCGCCGCTCGGCAATATCCAGCTCGGCAATAATTTTAAAACGAGCCGTAACAGCGGGAATAATTTTCTTGGGCAGGCCCTTAAACGCTTCCCGCAGTACGCCATCACGGCGAAAGCGAATCCGTAAGGTCTCTTCCTGGGGTTCAACGTGAATATCGGAGGCACCCTCCTGCAAGGCTTTGACCAAGACTTTGTTGACTAGGGCAATGACGGGTGCGGCACCAGCATCCTGGACCGCATCCCCCAAATCCGCCTCGCTGTCTTCAAGATCTTCTTCAAGGCCCAGATCAAGATCGTCCAAGTTCGCATCGACATTGACAGCTTTGTCCATGTCTCGCTGCTTTTCACGGGCAACTTGCTCATCCAGATACCCTGAGATCAGGCGTTGATAGTCTTCAACCGTGATGACCATGCGCCGCAGTTTCAAATCTTGCTGACGTAAGATCCGATTGAGATCATCCTGGGCTTCTAGGTTTTCGGGATCAACCATAGCCACCAGGACAGATGGTGGCTCGTCGTCATCCCGAGAAAGCGGTACCAGCCGATGGCGACGACAGGTGTCCACGGGAATCAACGTGTCAATCAGCTGGTAACTACCTAGGTCCCTGCTACCAATGTTGGCGTTTTACCCTGTACGGCATTAGAGA
>JAQCKL010000570.1 GCA_027592485.1 Cyanobacteriota bacterium | reverse complement strand
TCGCATCATGGTGCGGCGACTCGCGTAGCGATTTTGACACCGAATAACTTTTCAAACATCCTCTCAGGAGCCCGATGATACATTGATTGATTTGAGGGCCTGGTCTGCTGATTACCGTTTAGGGCCAGGGGATATTTTGGATGTCTCCGTTTTTGAGGCGGATGAGTATAGTGGCGAGGTCGTGGTGATCCAAGATGGGTCGATCATCTTGCCACGGGCAGGGAAAGTTTTGGTGCAGGGATATACGTTAGACCAGGCTACGGATGTGATTGTTGCGGCTTATGCGACTTATATTCGTAATCCAATTGTGACGGTTCAACCCTTGAGATTTCGGCCCGTACAGGTGGGAATTGCCGGGGAAGTCAGGCGGCCTGGGTCTTATGTGATTAGCGCAGCGAGTAGTGTGAGTCAGTCGAATAGCCGCGATGCCATTTTCCCAACTTTGACCCAGGCGATCGCAGAGGCCGGTGGCATTACTTCAGAGGCTGATTTAAGGGCAGTAGAGCTGCGACGACAGGTTGGTCCCAGTCAAGCGCAAATGGTGCAGGTTAACCTATGGGACCTGATTCAATCCGGTGACCTCAGCCAAGACATTATTTTGCAGAGTGGCGACACCATTTTGATTCCGACAGCCATCGCCTTAACCCCTGAGGAATCTACCCAATTAGCCAGTGCCAGTTTTGCCCCCGAAACCATCCAGATCTATGTTGCTGGAGAGGTTGAGGATCCTGGGATTGTGGAGGTTCCCCTGAATGCGCCGTTGAATCAGGCTTTGCTGGTGGCTGGTGGTTTTAACTCTAGGGCGAATCGGAGGGTGGTTGAATTGGTGCGAGTGAACCCGGATGGCACTGCTTTCCAACAGAGCTTTGAAATCAACTTCACTGCGGGAGTGGGTTCCCCCAATAATCCAATTTTAAGGGATCAAGATGTGTTGGTTGTGGAGCGCTCTGGGTTGGCCCGAACGGGAGACTCGGTTGATATTTTGCTGAGTCCTGTAACCCGAATTCTCAATACCATTCTAGGACTGGACCGACTGTTCTTCTAGGTTTCACCGGAGTGGTAGGTCAATGGAGCGTTTGACCGATCGCCCGATCAATGACATTGGGTGAGACCCGTAAACCCGATGGCTGGAGCAGGCTGCCCACGCTTGTGTGAGGACTTCGACCTAACATTCCCGGAAATTAATCGATATGCTAGATCTGCTGCAATGAGTTTGTTGTCCCAGGACTGACCCTGGTTTTTAGCCATGGGTGACCAAGGCACCTTGGCCCTTGGCTGACAACCCTGAGGGGCTCATTGCGGCGTTTTAACGACCTCAAACCACACGCGTACACAGTAAATCAAGGGATCTCAATGACTGCACAAGTTTTACAACGAGACTACAAAGTAGCGGACATTTCTTTGGCGGAATGGGGTCGTAAGGAAATTGCGATCGCCGAAAGCGAAATGCCTGCCCTGATGGCTATCCGCAGCAAGTACCGGGATACCAAGCCCCTGGCTGGAGCCAAAATCATTGGCTGCATTCACATGACCATCCAGACCGCTGTCTTAATCGAGACCCTACAGGAACTCGGTGCTGAGGTGCGGTGGTCTTCCTGCAATATTTTCTCCACCCAAGACCACGCGGCGGCAGCGATCGCCGCCTCTGGCACCCCCGTCTTCGCCTGGAAAGGGGAAACCGAAGAGGAGTACATGTGGTGCATCGAGCAAACCTGCCGCACCGCCACCGGTGAGCTGTGGGATGCCAACATGATTTTGGATGACGGCGGCGACCTCACCGGGCATATCCATGAGGCCTATCCTGCCATGCTCGACAACATCCACGGGGTGACCGAAGAGACCACCACCGGGGTTCACCGTCTGCTGGAAATGATGGAAGCCGGTGAGCTGAAAGTGCCCGCCATCAACGTCAACGACTCCGTCACCAAGTCTAAGAATGATAATAAGTATGGTTGTCGCCACAGCTTGAACGACGCCATCAAGCGGGCCACCGATCACCTGATGGCGGGCAAAAAAGCCCTGGTCATCGGCTACGGTGACGTGGGTAAAGGCTCCGCTGCCTCCCTTCGCCAAGAAGGCATGATCGTCAAGGTAGCCGAATGCGACCCCATCTGCGCCATGCAGGCCTGCATGGATGGCTTCGAGTTGGTGTCCCCCTATATCGACGGCAAAAATGACGGCACCGTCGCCAGCATCAACCAGACCTTGCTGGCGAATACGGACCTGTTGGTGACCACCACCGGCAATGTCAATGTCTGTGATGCCAACATGCTCACTTACCTCAAGAAAGGGGCTGTGGTCTGCAATATTGGTCACTTTGACAATGAAATTGACACCGCCTTTATGCGTCGGGTTTGGCGCTGGGAAGAGGTGAAGCCCCAGGTGCATCAGGTCTACCGAAGTGATGCGTCCGATGATTTCTTGCTGCTGTTGGCCGAAGGTCGTTTGGTCAACCTTGGCAACGCCACCGGTCACCCCTCTCGGATCATGGATGGTTCCTTTGCCAACCAGGTGCTGGCGCAAATGCTCTTGTTTGAGCGCAAGTTTGCGGACAAATCCCCTGGGGAGAAAGCCGCCGCGATCACGGTGGAAGTGCTGCCGAAACACCTAGATGAGGAAGTGGCCCGCTACATGGTAGAAGGCTTCGGTGGGGTGATTACCCAATTGACTGAAACCCAAGCCAAGTACATTAATGTGCCGGTGAGTGGTCCCTTTAAGACCGATAGCTACAAGTACTAAATCTCGGCCCTCATCCCCCAGCCCCTTCTCCCAGTAGGAGAAGGGGAGTAGGAAGGCCTAATTCCGTTGCTCTAGCTAAAGCAGATTGTTCTTCAAGCCCCTCTCCTTCTGATGTTCTGGAGCAGCGGGGCTTTGCCATTAGGAACTTATCAAAAAATCCGTAACTACCTAGGTCCCTGCTACCAATGTTGGCGTTTTACCCTGTACGGCATTAGAGAGAATCTCAA
>JAQCKL010000569.1 GCA_027592485.1 Cyanobacteriota bacterium | reverse complement strand
CTCCGCTCGACATGACAGGACTACGTTTACTTAGGGGCACCTACTTATTCACTCTCTGGACTGGGAGGCCCCCCTTTCTCTAGCGACGCCATGCCCGGAGGGCTTTAGGGGGGTACCCATGAATCCACGCTGACGATGCCTTAAGCGGCTAGATCAAACAGCAGCGCCTCAGCATCGTCGCTATTGCCCGTGAGGGTGAGGGCGGTTTCCGCCGTGACAGCGGCACTGTCCCCAGCGGTGAGCCATTGGTCATTGAGGGCGATCGCCCCCTTGGCGAGGTGAATCCACAGAATCCGCCCAGGGGAGGGGGTATAGCTGACCGACTCCCCTGCTTGGAGGCGGGTGGCATAGAGATTCACATCTTGGTGAATGGTCACCGAACCCTCCCGGCCATCGCGGGAGCCCACCAGGCGTAGTTGCCCTTGGGTTTCCGCGGCGGGGAAGTGGGTCTGCTCGTAGCTGGGCTCGATCCCCTTTTGCTCCGGCAGAATCCAGATTTGCAAAAAGTGGACGGGATCCTGATCCGACTTGTTGTACTCGCTATGGAGAATGCCGGTGCCCGCCGACATCCGCTGCACATCGCCGGGGCGCATGGTGGAGCCATTGCCAATGTTGTCCTTGTGGGCGAGAGCGCCATCCAGCACATAGGAAATGATTTCCATATCCCGGTGACCATGGGTGCTAAAGCCGCCGCCAGGGGCGACCTTATCTTCGTTAATCACCCGCAGGCTCCCAAAGCCCATGTGGTCGGCATCGTAATAGCTACCGAAGGAGAAGGTGTGCCGACTATCCAACCAACCAAAGTTGGCGGCACCGCGATCGCTAGCAGGACGAAGGGTGATCATGTTGCACCTCCTGAAGTGAGGAAAGCGAGGAATTGAGTGGGGCGATTTGCCTTGGTCTCATTATGGATTGAACCCATTCAAAAGACAATACGCAATTCAAATGACAGTTTGTCGCAAAATAAACGACAATATCATTAAGGGTTAGGAGAGGGGCGATGGATAAGTTGGAGAGCATGCGGGCCTTTGTACAGGTCATCGAAGCGGGCGGGTTTGCGGCGGCGGCTCGGCAGATGGACCTGTCGCGATCGGCGGTGAATAAATTGGTGATCAATCTGGAGGACGACCTGCAGGTGCAGCTCCTGCACCGCACCACCCGCAAGGTCACCCCCACCCCCACAGGGCTCGCCTTTTACGAGCGCTGTGGGGCGATTTTGGCGGACATTGCTGAGGCCGAGTTAGCGGTTGCCCGCTTGCATTCCCAACCGAAGGGAGGGCTGCGCATCAATGCCCCCATGTCCTTTGGCACCTTACATCTGGCCCCGGCCCTGGCGGAATTTTTACACCGCTATCCCGAGGTGCAGATCGAGCTGAGTCTGAGCGATCGCCTGATCGACCCGATCGAAGAGGGATTTGATGTGACCGTCCGCATTGCCCAGGCCACCACCAGCCCCAGCCTGATCGTCCACGAACTCTGTCCGATGCCGGTGCTGCTCTGCGCCGCCCCTAGCTACCTTGCCCAGCATGGGCACCCTCAACAGCCCCAGGACTTGGCCGACCACATTTGTTTGCCCTATGGCCATGGCACCAAGCATCACCCTTGGAAGCTCATGGGTCCTGATGGTGAAGTGACCGTCCCCGTCAGTGGTCCCCTCTGTGCCAACAATGGCGAACCCTTGCGAGAAGCCGCGATTCAAGGGTTGGGGATTACGCTATTGCCGGTATTTATGGTGGGTCAGGATTTGCAGCAGGGCCGTTTGCAACGGGTGCTGCCCGCCTATCAGGCACTCGCTTTATCCCTATGCATCCTGTACCCGGTCAACCGGCACCTCTCGACCAAGGTGCAGTTGCTGAGTGAATTTTTGGGCGATCGCTTTACCCCCGCCCCCCCTCGGGGATGAGCGTTCAATTGCATTGATATTATTGATTGCTCCCCCAGAGATCGCTACAACCCGCTGCCCCTCCTCTAGAACAGATTGCCTTATGTCTGAATTAACCGCTGCAGAATGGAAAAAGATTAACGAACGCCTAGCCAAAGACCCTCAAAAATATGGCCTTCCACCACGGGTATATGGCTCAGCAGTCTTAGCCTCCTTCAACATCCGTAAACTCGGCAAGGCCGATAACCGTAGCGTCAACACCTGGAACTTCTTAGGGCATATCTGCAGCCACTTTGACCTCATTTCCATCCAAGAGATTATGGATGAACTCGAAGGCTTCGACCGCCTTCGCAAGTTCTTGGGACCTGATTACCATGCCATCGTTTCAGAAAAGACTGGGGTTTTTCCAGGGGAGCGGGGGCTAGGGGAGCGACTAGGGTTTCTCTACAACACCAATATCGTCAAGCGAGGGGAGGTGGTCTCAAGCATCAGCATCGATCGCACCAAACTCTTGCAAACGATGATCGAACATTATGAGCCCTTACTCGAATCAGTGGGGCCATACATCGACTATCTCAAAGCGGCTGATGCCTGGGAGGAGGCTGGTAGAACGGGCAGGAAACCGCAGGCCCCCAAGGTCAAGCTGCCGGTCTTTCTTTCCTTTGTGCGTCAGCCCTTTATCACCAGTTTCCGCATCGTCGGCCATCCCGGCACAGAGCCCTACGAGCTGATGGCGGTGAATGCTCACCTGTATTTTGGCAACTCCATTGATGATCGGCGTCAGGAATTCGATGCCTTGATGAACTGGATTTTGGCCAGGGTGAAGGAGAAGGACACCACCTACTTCCCAAACTTTGTCCTGATGGGGGACCTTAACCTCGATTTCAACAATCCCCGAACGGATCGACCCCGCATCGAGGCCCATATTGATGCTTTTGATCAAGCGGTGAAGGAGAAAGCGCCGGGTGCCAATGTCTACTTTCCCTTTATCTATGAGCACCCTGTGACCCAGTCGGTGCTGCGTACCAATGCCCGGCTATAGCCGTCGCCACTTAGGTTAAGACGTTACCACCTTGAGAACGTGCTCCATCGCATCTCTTAA
>JAQCKL010000568.1 GCA_027592485.1 Cyanobacteriota bacterium | reverse complement strand
ACATAGAAATAAGGAATTGCTCCTGAGAGAACCCTGGGTTCTTTGAAGATGTCTTTCACGTTCCTGATCGGCCCGACTAAAGAACCCTGGGTTCTAAAGCCGAGGACTGGCACCCTAGAAGGCGGCTGGGCCAATATGACCGCGATCGCTTCTCTAAATTTGACGGGTCGCCACAAAGGTCGCTGTCGCCGCCCCAAACAACACCGCCCAGATAATCCACTCCGTCTTAGACACTTTCTTCAGGCTAAACATCGGCTCCTTCCCCTTACTCGCCGACTTTGAGGGAGCCTTCGCCTTCTTGCCAAAATTCGGATCCGTTTCCTGTCGCCGCTTCGCTTCACCCATGTTGTTACTCCATACGCATAACTCATCCTTGCAGAGGATGCAGCGGCAAAACACAACTCTGATAACATCCACCCACCAGGAAAGTCCCATATAGCGCTTGTATTCCAAAAGACGTGGCCAGCCTCCTCAATCACCGCCACCCTGATTCGCCCTTTGCAAACCATGAACCTGCTTCCCAACCAGCGCTTCACCATCCAAACGTCACGCCCTTTACCAAGCGTCATTGCCGCCCTCGAAAACCACATCGAAGCCCCCCGCATACGCTGGGGCTTCTCCCGCGACGACCATGCCCCCTACGCCGGAGCCGTCAACGATGCCGGCTTCGAGATGCGCCGCATCATCCACTACCGCAACTCCTTTTTGCCCCAAATCCGGGGTCGCTTTGAGTCCGGTCCCCTGGGCACCACGGCCCATATCACCATGGGCTTGCATCCCCTGGTGTTGGTTTTCTTGCTGATGTGGTCCACCCCCTGGCTCGGGTTGGGGCTTCCCATCCTGGTATTTGGGGTGCTGTCGGGCAATGCCCCCATGGAGATGGCCTTGATGCCCTTGGTGCCGATCGCCTTCCTCGCCGTGGTCTGGTTGGCCTTCCGCTACGAATCCAACCGCAGTCGGCGGGATCTGACCGCCATCATTCAAGGACAGGCCTTGGGATCGCCCCCAACGGATCGCCCTCAACGGCCAACGAGTCGCACCCGATCCCGCTTCATAAAGGGGCTGATCTTGGCGGCAATAGCCGCCAATCTGGCCTGGTTTGTCCACGTTTTCAACAGTGTGCATGAAGGCCCAGCCCAGATCCTGTCGCCCTGTGCTGAACAAGCGAGCCCGTCCCCCTACTGCACCTTTGAGCGGGTGCAAACCCTCACGGGCCATCCCGAAGCCAGCCATGTTGCCCTCAGTGCCGATGGCTTCACCCTGGTGAGCGGTGGCAACGACAAGGCGATCAAGGTGTGGGATGTGCAAACCGGAGCCCTGAAACGCACCCTTCAAAGTGATTCGGGGGTGGTGACGGCGCTAGCAATATCCGCCGATAACACCACTATCGTCAGTGGCCATGGCGATCGCAGGCTCCGCCTTTGGGACCTCACCACCGACCAGCCTCCGCAAATACTGGCGGGGCACGATAGCCAGAATGTTGGCCCCGTGGCGATCACGACCGATGGCACTACCCTGATCAGTGGCGGTTATGGTGAGTGGAGCCAGTGGGACCGAGCCACGGGGGCGCTGACTACCCTCTGGCCCGAGAATAGCAACTCCGATATTCAGATCGGCCCGGTGACAGTGGTGGGCAGCCCGCCGCAGTTCCGTATTTTTCCCCTGAGTGGCGATGGCACCACGGCTCTGGTGGAGCAGGGCAGCAAACTGCTGATTTGGGAGTTAGGCACGGGGCAAAAAACGGAGCTGCCCCACCAGTGGTTTACCCAGGTAAACAGCGCTCAGCTGAGCCCCGATCGCCAGACCGTGGTCACCACCGCCTACACCCAGCCCAAGCGTTATCTGAAAATTTGGGATGTGCCGACGGGGAACCTCCGGGCCAAAATTCTGCTCTCTAGCAGTCGAGACAGCTGGGGCTATGGCGATCGCCTCGCCCTCACCAATGACCGGGTGATCGTCAGCACCCCGACCGGTCTCCAATTCTGGGACCTGAAAACCGGTGAACGGGATGCCACCTTGGGTGATCGCGGCATGCAGTCTCTGGTGGTGAGTCCCGATGGCAAACAACTGGTGGCTCTGACTGGGGACTTTGACCACGCCCAGATTCAGATTTGGCAGCGATCGTGATGTCTGACTCTACAGGGGTGGATGCCGACCGAATCCGACTTAATCCCACCCTGGGGCTGGCTAAGCTCTGGAGGAACTGTCACCAACCCAGTTATCCCAGGGCCAAGCCATGAATTATTTTTCGACGCTGATTACGTTGCTGCGCGATCGCGAGGTCTTCCTCACCGAAGTCCGGGATGGCGTCAAGGTGGAGTCTAAAATCCTCTCTTTGATCATTGCCAGCTCCCTATTTTTTGCCATCTACGGGGCCATTATTGGGGCCTCAAACGGTTGGCAACAGCTGCTGGTTTCCATGGCAAAACTCCCAGCGCTGTACCTCCTCACCCTGCTGATTTGCCTGCCCACCCTCTACTTCTTTGACATTCTGTTCGGCTCCAAGGCGGATTTCAAGCAGTACACGGTCATGAGTCTGACCACGGTGTCGGTGATTAGCGTGCTGCTGTTTAGCTTTGCGCCAGTGACGCTGTTTTTCCTGATTTCGATTCGGGACTATCACTTTTTCTTGCTGCTGAACGTGGCGATTTTTTCGCTGACGGGGTTCATCGGTGTGAACCTGTTTTATAAGGGGGTGAAGACGGTGATGGGCTTCGATAAACAGACCCCAAAAATTCGCAGCAATCTCCTGCTCTCCTGGGTGGTGCTCTACGGTTTGGTGGGCAGTCAACTGGGCTGGACCCTGCGCCCCTTTTTCGGGTCACCGGGGGAACCGTTTCAACTGTTTCGGAACCTGGAGGGCAACTTTTATGCCCAGGTGATCAAAAGCTTGCTGTCTTTGATCTTTGACAACTAAATCATTTGTAACTACCTAGGTCCCTGCTACCAATGTTGGCGTTTTACCCTGTACGGCATTAGAGAGAATCTC
>JAQCKL010000567.1 GCA_027592485.1 Cyanobacteriota bacterium | reverse complement strand
ATAAGAAAACCCTCGGGGTCATGGGGCTGGGTAAAATCGGCTCCCACGTGGCCACCGTCGGTCGCGCCCTCGGGATGAACCTCCTGGCCTACGATCCGTTTATTTCTACCGAGCGGGCCGAACAATTGGGCTGCCGCCTGGTGGATATGGATCTGCTCTTGCGGGAAGCGGATTACATTACCCTGCACCTGCCCAAAACCCCAGAGACCGCCAACCTGATTAACGAAGCCACCCTGGCGACCATGAAGCCCACCGCCCGCATCATCAACTGTGCTCGGGGCGGCATTATCGACGAGGTGGCCCTAGCGGCGGCTTTGAAGGAGGGCAAGATTGCCGGTGCGGCCCTTGATGTCTATGCCCAAGAACCCCTGGGCGAATCCCCCCTCCGGGCGCTAGATAAAGCTATCGTCCTCACCCCTCACCTGGGGGCCTCTACTGAAGAAGCCCAGGTGAATGTGGCCATCGATGTGGCCGAACAAATTCGGGATGTGCTATTAGGGCTCCCGGCCCGTTCGGCGGTCAACATTCCAGGGCTGCGGGCGGATGTCATGGAAAAAATGCGCCCTTATCTGCAACTGGCGGAAACCCTAGGCAATTTGGTAGGGCAGTTGGCGGGGGGCCGGGTCGAGTCTTTGAACGTACAACTCAAAGGGGAGTTGGCCCAAAATGACAGCCAGCCGGTGGTGATAGCAGCCCTCAAAGGGCTGCTATCCCATGCCCTACAAGAGCGGGTTAACTATGTGAATGCCAGCATTGAAGCGAAGGAGCGGGGCATCCATGTGATTGAGACCCGTGATACCACCAGCCGCGACTACGCCGGTTCTTTGACCTTGTCAGCCAAGGGCTCCCTCGGTGAGCATGCGGTCACTGGGGTGTTATTGGGGGGTAGCGAGATCCGGGTTACGGATGTCAATGACTTCCCCATCAATGTGCCGCCCACTCGCCACATGCTGTTTACCCTGCACCGGGATATGCCTGGCATTATCGGCAAAATTGGCTCCCTTTTGGGCAGCTTTAATGTCAACATTGCCAGTATGCAGGTGGGCCGCAAGATTGTGCGGGGGGATGCGGTGATGGTACTGAGTATCGATGACCCCTTACCCGAAGGTATCCTGACGGAAATCACTAAGGTGCCGGGGGTTCGGGATGCCTATACGGTCAGCCTATAAGGGGCTGCATCTGAAGCCTGCTGTCTAGTTTGTTGCCGGGGGCAAGGGAGCAAGGGAGCGAGGGAGCAACAGGAATGGGCAGGGCGGCAGAGGGGCATCGGATTTGACGTGCCGAGTTCACCAGGGGTGAGGAAAGCTTTGGTCAAGAATTGGTGGGATATTCAGGTCCTCTGTGACCCAGCCCTAGAAGATACGGTCTTCTGGCGGTTTGAGTTGCTTGGTGCCAAGGGCACCTCTAGCCAACGCAAGTTGAGCCAGCGTCTGATCCATACTTATTTTCCCCAAGACACCTTTGAGTTGCTGGATGTGGCGGCAGTGGCCTTGCTGATGCGCCAAGATGCCCTCTGCGCCCGGTTGCCGATTCCCCAAATCAGTTGGGGGCTTATTGACGAGGAGGATTGGTCTAGGAGCTGGAAACAGTACTGGCATCCCCAGGAGTTGGGCGATCGCCTCTTGATTAACCCCGCTTGGTTACCGACCCCGAAAACCGATCGCAAGATTATTAAGCTCGATCCAGGTGCTGCCTTCGGGACCGGTGCCCATGCCACCACCCAACTGTGTCTAGAGTCCCTAGAGATGCGCCTGGATGGTGTAGGCCAAGGGGCCATCATTGCCGATATCGGCTGTGGGTCAGGGATTTTGTCGATTGGGGCACTGCTGCTGGGGGCAAAATGCGCCTATGCTGTTGATACCGACCCCTTGGCCGTGCAGGTTGCCGCCGAAAATCGAGAGATGAATGGGCTGCCCAGCGATCGCCTCGTGGTGCAGCAGGGCAGCTTAGAGCAATTGATCGCCACCTTGGCCGAGCCCGTCGATGGCATTCTCTGCAATATTCTGGCGGAGGTAATTTTGGACCTGATTCCCCAGATGGGCGAAATCGCTAAGCCCACCACCTGGGGCATTCTCAGCGGGGTTTTGCTGGAGCAATCGAAGCTGGTGGCTGACACCCTAGAACAGCATGGCTGGGTGGTGGCGACCCTATGGCGACGCCAGGATTGGTGTTGTCTCAATATTCGGCGGTCCTAGGTATGGTCGCTACCCTAGAAATACTGCGCTTTTTGCTGAAGCTGTTGGTGCCCTCGCTGCTGTTGGCGATCGCGATTCGGGTGGGGGGGCCGCAGTTGTCGATCCCCGCCACCGCCACCGTCAGTTTGATCCTGGTGCTCACCCCGTCTGTGGTCATGGGTGGCTTTTTGGGCTATCGGCTCTGGCATTCCAATGGGGCTAACCATGCGCACCCTGGACGAGATTAACGATCGCATTCGCAACCAAACTGTGGTGGTGGAAACGGCCCCTGCCTTTAAAACGCGGGCAGCTGAGGTGGGGGTAAAAGCCGCCTACAAAACGGTGGATGTGGTCACCACCGGCACCTTTGAGCCCATGGAATCTTCGGGGGCGATCCTCAACCTGGGGCACACGGACCCACCGATTAAAATTCGGGAGTGCTATTTGAACGGGGTCTTGGCCTATGCCGGGTTTGGGGCGGTGGATCTCTACCTGGGGGCGGGGCAGGCGGCGGTGCCCAGTGCGCCAGGGGAAAGCGCCCGCCCCCTGGAATATGGGGGTGGCCATGTGATTGCCGATCTGATCGCGGGCAAAGCAGTACAGGTGCAGGCCCAAGGGCAAGTCACTGACTGTTATCCCCGCGCCACCCTCAAGACCACGATCACACGGGACACGATCAACCAGTTTTATCTGTTTAATCCCCGCAATCTCTATCAGAATTTCATTGTCGGGGTGAATGGGGGCGATCGCCCCTTGGCCACTTACCTGGGGCCACTGCAGCCGAATTTGGGGAATGCGGTCTATGCCAACCCAGGGTCAA
>JAQCKL010000566.1 GCA_027592485.1 Cyanobacteriota bacterium | reverse complement strand
CAAAATCCGGCCAGACCCCTGACAAGATTACTGTCCTTCTACGACCATAAGCCCCAAAACCAGCCAAACCGGACCCGTTGCGATCGCCCCACCCGATAGCCTGTGATTTCACAATAAATGGGCTATTCCCATAGTGCCCCCCCGTGCGCCAGGTAAAGCTGGGTGAGTACGGGGGGTGATCTTTAGGCGTATTCCGCAAGGCGGGACATTATCCTGGGGCAAGCATTCAGGAGTCAGGAGCTAGGACCTTACGCTTACTGAATTCTGGCTCTTGGCTCCTAGCTTCCTTCTCTAACCGGTCTTCCCGGCTTAAATGACAGGCCGATCTTTCATCAAGGGGCAAGAATATTGCCCCCTTCACCCTTTACTGGTTGAGATAAGCCGACAAACAGGTTGGGGTGGTTTTGGTCCTGAGCTCAACAATGCCCTGGGACGGAAAAGGCTCATGGAATAGCTTTTCGAGCTGCTGACGTTTTAACGTGACCAGACGTTCAGCGCTTAAACACAACAATCCCTTGCACAACAGATCCGTGAGTTGGGCCTGATTGGCTGGGGTCACAAACATTTGCCATTGGGGCTGGAGCCGCTGGATGGTTTGCATGAGTTGGTAAACCGCCTCATTGATTTGATAGGTGGTGAAGTAAGGATTCTCCGGGACAAATATCTCAATCTGGCGATCGCCCTCCTCTAGCCCCTCAGTGATCCGAAACCGTAACTCCGGTAGCAGAGACAGAAAAGCCGTTTCCTTGACGGGTAACTGTAAGAGCTGCCGCTGTTGGAAATAGTGCTGCACCGATTCATAAATGGCCTGGGTGGGATTGTGAATGGTGCGACAGAAATAGGCGCTTTGCGATTGATCCGCCTGTTGACTTATCAAGATATAGCCAAAATTGACCGCCTTCAGCCCAGCCCCATGGAAATTGTCTAGCCATTGCTCCAGCTCAGCATGATAGGCGTCTAGGGTTTGCCCAAAGGGGGCATGACTGTGGGGCACCGAGAAGAGGATGTCGTCGCGATCGGCGGTGCAAAGCACGAGCTGATGGGCGCTAGTCCCCTGCCACCAGCGGGCCAGCTTGGTTTGATAGGTCTCGATATCCACCAAATCCGTCACGATAAAGACATGGCCGTAGGGGGTGAGATGCTGGGCACTACCGCTGATAATCTCGGCCAGAATTTCCTCCCCAGTTGCACCCCCATCGCGGAAGCCCAAATCGCGTTTAGGGCTGGGCACGAAGGGAGGATTGGCCAAGATCGTGTCAAAACGCCGCGCCCCCACCGGTGCATAGAGGCTGCCGTGATGGAACTGAATGTTGCGGATATCGTTCAATTGGGCATTGAACCGGGCAAATCGAATGGCGCTGGGGTTGAGATCAACCGCCGTCACCTGCTGGGCGTAACGGCTGGCCACTAACCCTTGTATACCGCTCCCGCAGCAGAGATCCAGCACCTGCTTGGCGGGATAGCGAGGGGCGGTATATACCAGACCCTGGCTATCGGCCCCCACATACATGACTGGATTCTCAGAGATGCGGTCTTCCGAGAGCAGCATATAGCGGTGATCGGTGGCAATGTATAGGCCTTCTACACAGAACACATCGACCCGTGACGCCCATTGATCGCCCCGGCGCACCAGTACCCCAAGCTGAATCAGGACAGTGACCAGGTCATCGCCCAATAGCCCCTGTAAGCGGGCTTGGGGCAATGCGACTCGCAGTAAGAAAAGCCGGATCAGATCTTCAAGATCCCCTTGGCCCAGCTTGTAGCGATCGTAATATCGCAGACGGGTGGGCTCAATCGCCTGCAAAGAGTCAATCCCGAGGCGATCGCAAATATTCTCCAGGGTGTAGCCCGCCTGCTGCAGGCAAGTGCGGACCTGCCCGAGCCTTTGCCTGAGCGAGAACTGGTCATCACCAAAGGGCTCTAGGGTTTGATGGCTAGTCGATGGGATGGGCGAATCCGCCATCTCGCCGGTGGGGGCCATTAATGGGGATTCAAGGCCATGTTGGGCCAGTTGCCCCTGAGCCCAAACCAGCTTTTGTGCCAGCTCCGCATGGGTTAGCCGCAAGTCTAGGCGCAATTGATCTTGCCAACCGGTTTGCTGGGAGAGCATCGCCATCAACAACTTGACCTCGTCAAAGTTATAGGCGATCGCCGCCGTTGCCCCTTGGGCCACAAATGGGCGGGGCACCTTAGCATTCACCTTGGCAGACAGCCTAACGGCACTGCTAAAGCCATTACCGCTCAGGGGTTTTGGTTTTTGTCCTGCGGCGATGGGAGCAGTGGCGTTTAATAAGCGCCCTGGCAAGGTGTGGCGCGGTTGGCCCTGCTCCGACAAATCCACCAGGGTGGACTGGTTTAAAGGATCCAGCACCCAAACCACATCTTCTAACACGCGAGTGTGGAGCGGCCCCACGAAGGGGGTTTCGGGGAACAGGACACTGGTTTCCTTGTAGCGAGCCCCGATACTAGACAAGGCTTTCAACTCGGTTTCGGTCCAGGGACTGCGATCGCCCTCTCCGAAGAACAAGGCCCGGTCGAGCTGGGCCATCAGGTCTGTAACCGCAGGCTGATGGGGCGGCAACCCCTGGGGAATCACCGTATCGCCGACTTTGGACAAATGCTCCTCATAGTTTTGGACCCGAACATGCCGTTTCGAAATCCAGAGATTCTCCAGGGCTAAATAGTCGATATCGGTATTTAAAAAGGTTTGAATCGCCTCGGCAGGGGTCTCGACAATGGGCTGTCCAGCAATGTTGAAGCTGGTATTCATCAACACGGGCGGCCCTTGGCGGAGCGCCACCAGTTGATGGCAAAGCTGGTGAAAGTAAGGATTCGCCGTTGCGGTCACGGTTTGGACCCGCCCGGTGCCATCCACGTGGGTGACGGCTGGAATTTGCGCCTGGAGATCCGGCTTGATCGGCGCAATCATCAGCATGAGAGGATGTTTGAAAAGTCGGTCTTGAAGTAATAAAAGCTCTCAGGGTATAAGTTGCGACAAGTAA
>JAQCKL010000023.1 GCA_027592485.1 Cyanobacteriota bacterium | reverse complement strand
GTCATCACTGAACATTACCATTGCAGCTAATGGCTCGCCAGCTAAAAACGAAACGTTGGCAGTTACCTTGAATTTTGTCGGGGGGACATCCCTTTTGGATCAGGGCATTTTGAATGTGCTGGGAGACAGCAATCACACGGATGGCTTGTTGAAAGAGAATCTGGCGTCGTCGAAAGTAGAGGTGCCGAAAAAATTGCCCCCGTTGATTGATGTAGTCGAGCCAGGGAAACCAATTTTTGACCTTAAAGGTCGCGTCGGGTTCACTGGTGGCGTAGTAACCGTGAAAGGTGACAATCAGAGGAAGTTTCAATCGTTTGGCTAAAGGCAACGCCAAGGTGCCGTCTAAGCCGAAGTGGGCATGGATAAGTTGAGGCGATAGGGCTTTAAGTTGCTTGCACCAACTAGGATGGGCATAACCCAGCAGCTTATAGAGGGTTTTCCAAAGGCCAGGAAAGGGCTGGTGGTCGTCTAGGGTAAGGCAGCGATCTTGAGGGAGTTGCGTGGGTGGGTTAGATAAACGAGATGAACCTACATAAAACCCTTGATAGACCTGGTATTTTTCAACCTGAGATGGAATAAAAGTTTCCGAATAAGGGAGTAGTTGGTCTCGATAAATCAGGACATTCGATCTATATGTGATAGTCATTAATTTTTTATAGTTTACTGACCCTTTACAAGAGTGCGAAGTATGGACTTTCCGATTCCACGTAGTATTATTGGTCCTATCAAGGGAGAAATCATCAATTCTGGAGCAGCACAACAGGCTTTACAGTAATAAGCAAGTGCTTTCCCATAGCGTCTTTTTCCGTGCTCCTCTTCTGCACTTTTTAAGTAGTCTGCACTTTTTCTAATTTTTATTCCTCGAGCTTGAATGTCCGAAGGAAGACTATCAATAAACGCTTTAAACACTTTTACCCTAAGTTCTATTATATTTTTGGGACGCCATTGACCACTATGGACCCTATAATTAACTGTAATTCTAGGCAACAGCATTACAGGTCCCTTTCTTGATATCCGAAGCCAGAAATCTCGATCTTCCACACGATAAAAGTCTCGACTAAATCCGCCTATTTCTCTCACAAAGCTGGTTCGATATAAATTCTGGCCTGAAACAGGTGACCAGCCAGCCAATAGCTCTGGCCAGATCACCTTTCTAAAAGGCAGAATAGGATGCTCTATTCTCAGAGCATATGCCCCTTTCTTAAACTTCCATCTTGCACCTACTGATGCGGCCAGCGTAGAATCTAGACTTAATGGTCTAACGAGATTTTCAAGGGCATCTGCCCGTAGGATATCATCATCATCAAAAAACATGATGAATTTACCAGCGGCTTCTTCTAAACCCTTATTGCAGGCTCCTTCTCGGAAAGACTGCTCACTTAGTCGAAAGACTCGAATTCGGTTGTCGTTGAGCTCCGTCAGCCAAGCCCAAGTTCCATCATTAGACATGTCATCGACAATGATTAGTTCCCAGTTCTTGTATGTTTGACCTTGGATGCTCTCTACGGCTTCCTCCAATAAGTCAAGTCGATTATGGGTCGGAATGACCACAGACACTAATGGCAAGTCCATTTATGAAATCCTAAATCTTTAACCAATTCGACAGATCTTTTTGAATCAAATCTTGCAGCTGAAGGATATCTTCTTGATATTCTTTGACTAGTTGTTGACGAATTTGGGGCGACAATGTAGGAATCGGCTTGCGATTCAGAGATTTAACCCGATTTTTAATGGTTTTTCTAAAGGGCAAAGGCAGGAATTTTCGAAGCCTATAGCTGGTTTTTTGGTGAGGATCTAGAATCCTGTCAATGAGCCTATTTTGAGGTACATAAGTAACATTATGCTTTTGAGATAAATTGGGCATAAAAGTATCATCAACCCCCAGAAACCGAAAGATATCTTGTAAGGTTGCCAAGGAATTGGCTTTGAGATCTTCGTGAAGATAAACTTTGATTTGTGTCCGTGAAAATAGCTTGAAGTAGCGCTGAATCTGTATATAGTAAAATCCGCGCTCCTTGTAATGCCAGCGAAACCAATAATTTTCATTGATTCTGTGGGATTCGGCTGCCAAAGCTTCAGAGAAATTGTTTATATCTTCGGTGCCCCGACCCACATTGAATAGAAAGTCTGAATAGGCCCGCTCAACGGGGTCTCGCAAAATTGCAATGAGCTTTGCATCAGGAATATAGCGCTGGATATTTTGAGGTGTACTCGGATGTAAGAGATATAGGGGGGAAGATTCTCCAATCGCAATCTCATCACTTACATTGTCGAAGAAGCGTTGATAATCACAGAGTTTATTGATTAAATTAGGTGAATGCTCATCGCCACTAAAATCACCTTTGAAGATTTCGCAGTTAATGCCCTCTAGGGCAAAAAAGTTCAACTCTTTTACAGGACTCATATAGATTTGAGGATGCTCCCTCAAATAGCGATCCAATGCTGTAGTGCCGCACTTTGCAGCTCCAATAACCAGAAAATTAGGTAGCGCCATTACTGAACTCGTTGAGTTTTTAAAAGCATGATTTGTTTGAAAAAAACAATTTAGGCTGAATTTATTTCGGCACAGAATTCTTTGAAAACCTTCAAGAAATGCTTTTTGCTATGGACTTTTTCCACCCATTTGCGGCCATCCTTCCCTAGGCGATCACACAATAAATGATCGTCTAAAAGCTTTCTTAAGCCTGCTATAAATTCAGGGATACCCTGCATCCCTGTGCCGTCATGACGCCCAACATAAATGCCGAAATTAGACACAACTTCTTCCGGATTTACACAGCTGAGTAACGGGGTCTCACATCGTAATGATTCCTGAAAACTCACCGCTAAGCCTTCATGAATTGACGTATTCACCAAGACCCAAGCTTCCGACAAAATTCGGACTTTCTCAGTGCCTTGTACATGCCCCTTAAGCTGAACATTCTCTGGTAAGTTCACAGGGTCCCAAGCACCTTCTCCCGTAAAATGCGGTTGTCCTAGAAAAATAAAATCTACCTCTGGGAAGTGTCGAGCAAGTTCTACAAATAGCCAAGGGCGTTTGTAGGGATCTAATCGCGCCAGGAAAACCACGCTGGGCTTTTGGCTTTTGACAATCTTCCCCGGATCCATATCAATAATGTTCGGCAAAAGCTTTACTTCCGGAGGGGTGGCCCCGTAAGTGCCAGGAACCTTTTGCTTGAGAAAGTTGGCCGGTGTGCCAAACAACACAGGGCGGCGAAACCATTTCGACACTTTGGCGACTTGCGCCAGGGATGTACAGTCCGGCGTTATCAGCCCCTGCGGGAACACATGTTCAGCCCCAGGAATTCGCACTGTTTTGATCTTGGCCATATCTTCCGGCGGTCTTGGATCCCTCACCCAAACAATGATCGGAGTCCAGGGTAGTGTCCAGAAGATAGATTGGTAGCTGGGGCGATAATCAATCGAGAGGAGCAGGTCAAATTGCTCTGCCCATAGTTTGCGGACATATTGCGCCTTATTCTTGAGCCGGAGGATAACACGGGTATCGTGAATGATCGGATCAGGTTGTCCTGGCGTACCATTACCCTCCCCGGCAACAAAAACAATATCGACCCCTAACTCAGGGCTGTGATTAAAGCAGTTAGCGACTTGCCGAGTCGCCCAACCGAATCCCCCCATCCGACCGGTTTTCAGATCAAAGAATTCATTGGCTACAACTCCAACTTTTAATCGTTGCTGCTCTCGCTTATAAAATGAGATATTCATGGCATAGGAAACCTAATATAAAATATCGTGCCGACAAGCCATTATGTCTCCCAGTCTGCAAGCTCCCGCAGGCGATAAATTGGGCTCATGAAACTACTGATATAGAGCTGAAACTCACTGGCTAAGACCGTATCTGTCGTCAGATCATGATGATATTTAAGCCAATGGGCCATGAGCTTTCGCAGGTCATTTGCCATATAGATTCCAGAAACCAGAGGCTTTAGCCAATGAGGGTAGCCAATGGTGCGAGTATAGTAGCGCCCAAGGCCAATGCCATGAAAAAAGCGCAGTAAATACGCCCTTTCAAGGCGTTCCTTAGGGATGTAGTGCTCGATTTCCATGGCAGGATTAAACCAGATTTCCCAACCTGCTTTCTTCAGATACATCAGCGCTTCAATATCTTCTCCCTTGGCGGCTAAGCCAGAACCGACAGGACCTTGCAGCACTAGGGCTTTAGGGACATGCTCAACCCAAGCTTGTTTGCGAATCACTAAGCCCGCGCCGGGAGGCAGTACATGTTTGCGATTGTATAAGCCACTGCTAAAACAAATAGAGTGCTTGCGCTCTACGATAGGCAAATACTGGGCAATACGCCCAAAGTTATCTGGGGGTGGCGTTTCAAAAACGCCATGGATTTGGCCGGAATAGGCCCCTGCCTGGGGGTTGTCTTTACCAAAAGTGATTGCTTGGGCGACCCAGTCCGCAGTAGGCACGGTGTCATTATCTAAAAAACCGATCCAATCGCCCTGGGCAACTTGAATGGCCCGTTGACGCGCATAGACGGCACCTTGTCGAGGCTCTTTATGGATGGTGAGTGGAAAGGTGCTGGGCCAGCCAGCTTGATAGCGTTGAAGGATTGCGAGGGTGTCGTCCGTACTGTTGTTGTCAACAACGACGACTTCCCAATCGATGCCCTCTATCGATTGCTGCGATCGCACTGCCTCTAGCAATCTTGGCAGGTAGGCAGCCCCGTTATACGTCCGAATCGCCACCGAGAACTCGGCCATTTGCGCGTCTGGGAATGATTTTGCTTGAATGCAGCCTTCTTAAACATACCCACCTCACAGTTGTCTCAACCTATGGAACGCCTAGGGTTGAATGGGGCAACTCTTAATCACTGGCTATCGAAACAATTCAATCAGAGATATCTGGCGCTGCTGGCGACGCCAAGAGAGGGGTATTAACCTGAAGTAATCGTGGCCTCCAATCGGAACCCAGCAATGTGGCCAATTTCAGCTAGGGCTTTTTGCTGTTCCTGGTCAAGGCTATGGTCAAGTCGGGTCTGAAAAGCGGCCAAAATCGCCGCTTTGGTTTGACCTTTGACGGCCATCACAAAGGGAAATCCAAACTTCTGTTGGTAAGCCGTATTGAGTTGATGAAACCGCTCATACTCCGCTGCACTGAGCTGACTGAGCCCGGCTCCGGCCTGTTCGGCTACGGAGGCCGGAGCCATCTGGAGCCGACTGCCCAAATCGGGATGGGCTTGGATGAGGGCCAATTGTTCGGCGGGGGCCATCGCCGTCACCACCGCCACCATACGTTCATGGAGATCGGCCACGGTTTGAAAGGGGCGATCGCCCCACACCTGCTGGGCAATGTGGGGGGTGTTCTCAAACACCGGTCCTAGCACTGCCACGAAGGTGGCTTGATCCATTTGATTGATCTCAGTCAAGGTATGGCTCATGGGGAAAACCAACGGTTGTTAGGGACGATTCATAGCAGTTGCCCGTCCAGTTAGGACAAGACTGCGAGTCACTTTGCTGGTGTGCTTAAGGATCAGAGCGATCAGAGCGATTAGAGGTGTCCTTAGCAAAGGGGCCAGCGCTATAAAATCAAGGTTCGTTGCAACACAGCCTGCGTTTCTGTATCGACCACGATGAAACCTTCCTCGACATCATCCAATTGGCTGAGCAAGGTGCCCTGGGGGCTCCAGACCGAGGTCTGGCCAGGACAATCCATGCCATCGGCTAGGCCGAGGCAATTGGCCATCAATACTGTCATGGCATAGTCACGGGCAATTTCCCTGAGCCTTTTGCGCGCCTTTTCAACCCCATCCACCGATTTGGCCACGCTGGTGAGGTAAACCGCCGCGCCGTTGTGAGCCGCATGGGCCGCGTGTTCGGGAACAAACAGCTCATAGCAAATCGCCAGAGCAACCTTTGCCCCTGGGCCAATTAGCCCCGCCGAAGGCGGTCCCGGCACGAAAAAGGGTTCCTCGTCGGGATGGAGGTGCATTTTTGAATAGTGCTGTCGAGCTTGGTGGGGCTGAAATAGCAGCAAGCTAATGCAGATCCCTGGCGGGTTCTGCGTCGGTGCGCCGATACCGATGGTGATCTGGTGGGTGTCACTGAGGGTTTGGAATCGGTCAAAGCGGCGATCGCCCAAATCCACCGCCCAATCCTTGGCCAGGGTGGGTTCATACCCCGTGATCGACAGCTCTGGGAACACAATCAGGTCGGCTCCCAGGGCGATCGCCCCCTCAATGAGCTGTTGATGGCGGTCAATATTGGCTTCAATATCTCCCATGACCGGTCGGGTTTGTGCGACGCAAATTTTCATGGGCAATATCCAAATGGCGACGATTTCTGCCAACGTAACGCGACGACCAAGGTTAAGATGCCACCACACTCCCATGGCCTGCCACAATTTGCACTGTGCCCGCCGAAGAAACGGCCCAGACGCGGGTGTAACGAATGTGCTGATCAACGGCTGTGCCGTGATAGCTGCCAAGCAGGTGCATTTGCACTGAAACCACTGCGAAGCCACCATTAAGCTGAATGCGTTGATCGGAAGGCACCAGCGCGGTCAGTTGAAATACCCCAGACCGATGCAATTCTAGGTCCTGTTGCTTGCTCACCAGTTGGCCGAGATGGCTGGCAAAGAGCAGTTCCGGTGCAATTAGGGCATCTAGCTCAGCCACATTAGAGGTCAACATGGCCTGCCTCAACCGCTCTTCTAGGGCAGTAATTTCCGATGCAGATGGTTTAAACATACGAGCCATTCCCCATAGTCAGGCAGGTTTTTGACGATAAACAACCTGGTCATCACCCGCCGCGTAGAAATCGCGGATGCGGGCCTCTTTTTCTCAGACTATCGCTGCGCCAATCGCACCATAAAAAACCCATCCCGGTGATGGCGGTGGGGCCAGACCTTGATCCACCCTTCTGGCTGTACATAACCCGCCACTGGCGAGTCCGGGGCAGGGGGCACGATCGCCCAAGTCGGGTGAGTTTCTAGAAACCGCTGGATCTGCTGTTCATTTTCTGCGGGGTGGAGGGTGCAGGTGGCGTAGACCAGGGTGCCGTCGGGCTTAACCCAGGTTGCCGCCTGGTCCAAGAGTTGTGCTTGCAGATCCGCCAGTTCTTGCACCATGGCCGGGGTTTGTCGCCAGCGGGCATCGCCGTGGCGATGGAGTGTTCCCAGTCCTGAGCAGGGGGCATCCACCAACACCCGATCGCCCTGCCCCTTAAACCGAGTCAGGGTCGTACTGTCCCCAACATGGGTGCGAATGCTGGTCAGCCCCAGACGGTGGATGGTTTGGGTGACTTTTTTGAGGCGAGAAGGGGTGCGATCGCAGGCCCAAATCACGCCGTTGTCACCCATCAGATCTGCCATGTGGGCAGATTTGCCGCCAGGGGCGGCACAGGCATCAATGACAGTGTGCCCCGGCTGTGGATCGACCAAATAGCTCACGAGCTGAGCACTGGCATCTTGCACCGTCCACCAGCCCTCGTCATAGCCCGGCAGGTGCCGAATATTGCCCCCATGGCCCACCAGTCTTAAACCCTGGGGTAAATCAGGCAACGGTTCAATGGCAATATCGGCGGCGGCAAAGGCGGCCTGGACAGCGGCCCGAGAGGTGCGCCCTTGATGTACCCGAAAGTCGATGGCAGGGGGAAGGTTGAGCCATTGGCAAAGGGCTTCGGCTTCCTCAGCTCCTAAGGCATCCACCCAGGTGGCCACAATCCAATCGGGATAGCTGTGGCGAATACCTAGGGCCGTCACCGGATCGGCGGGCACTTTGAGGGGATCGGGTTCGGTCTCTTGCCAGCGGAGATATTGGCGCAACATGCCATTCACGACCCCAGCCAGCTTCCCTAGGTTGAGGGATTTGGTCAGCTCGACGGCAGTATGGACGGCGGCAGAGTCTGGAATCTGGTCTAAATATCGCAGTTGGTAGAGCCCCAGATGCACAATCACCCGCAGCTCAATGGGTTGCTGTGCTGCAGTTTTCGTGCCCAATTGGTCCAGGAGGGCATCGAGGGTGCGTTGACGGCGCACACTACCGTATACCAGCTCCGTGGCTAAATGGCGATCGCTCTGCCCCAGTTGACTCTGGCTGAGGGCGCGATGCAAGGCCACGTCAGCATAAGCCCCCTGGTGTACAGCTTTAAGGGCGTTATAGGCAAGTTTTCGGGCCGAGGCGGGTGGGTTCGTCTGGGGCAGCTCTGTCACGATTTTGTCACGGTACCCCGATCATCCCGGTGACTTGCGGCGAAGCTTGGGGATGGCTGCGGCTTGTTCTTCTCGTTTGCGGCGACGGCGATCGCGCCATTCAACCGCAGTGAGGTAGAGGATGCCAGCGGTTACCGCCACCATTAAGACAGCAGCGGCGGTCGCCAAGATAACAAAGGTTTGCGATTGCGAAGCGACTTCCATTTCCCCTACCTACGCTCTTCAAAAAATGCGAGTTTTGGCTTAGAAACCGTTGCGTCCCCACACCACCATCGAGATCGAAAAGGTAAATACCACTAGCAGTGAAACCCAACCCAGCGTCAGAATATCCATAGTGTCTTAAAATCAGCCCTACAATCCAGACCCCATCATACCGGTAAAGATTGCCCCTTTTCTAACCCCCGAGACTATGGTTTCCCCTTCCCCATTCACCGCTGCAGAGCGGTGGGAATCTTTAAAGGCCGCAATTCTGGGGGGCGTGGTCGCAGCCACGGTGGCCATTGCCATCCTCCTAGGGAGAGCCCTGTTGATACCCCGCGATGCTCCCCTGGCAGGGCTAGAACTGACTGGGTTATGGGGGCAGATGACCCTGATCAATGGGGCGATCGCGGCCTTTTCAGGGGCCTTATTTGCCCTCACCTATCGCTACGGGGTGCGGCAAGATACCAACCCCCAACTCAAGGGCGGCGTGGTGCTGGCCTTTACCCTGGTGCGGGGGTTGGCCCTCGTGGATGTGGGTGCCGCGATCGCCCACCATTACTGGCCCTTTTTCGCCGCCAGCCTAGAGAGCCTCTTGCTGTTTGGGATCACCGGTCTGCTGTTGGATCTGTCCCTAGTCAAAGGCTGGATCACCCCCTTCCAAAACTGAAGAACACCTTCTCCCCTCACTCCCTTCCCCTCCCTAAATCCCAAAGACGGTTATCCGTCCTCAGCAGAGAATCGGGCAAGTCGGTAAAATCAAACCTAATAGCAGTGTGAACAAGGGGCTCGATGATTCCAACCGTCATTGAACAATCAGGTCGCGGCGAACGCGCCTTCGATATTTACTCTCGCCTCTTGCGGGAGCGCATCATCTTTTTGGGTCAGGAAGTGACGGCGGATTCAGCCAATCTGATCGTGGCGCAAATGCTGTTTCTAGAGGCCGAAGATCCCGAGAAGGATATCTACCTCTATATCAATTCCCCAGGGGGCTCTGTGTCAGCGGGGCTGGGCATTTTTGACACCATGAACCACATTCGCCCTGACATTTGCACCATTTGCGTGGGCTTGGCTGCCAGCATGGGGGCCTTTTTGCTCACCGCTGGTAAAAAGGGCAAGCGCATGAGTCTGCCCAATTCCCGCATCATGATTCACCAGCCCCTAGGGGGAGCCCAGGGCCAAGCCACGGATATCGAGATCCAGGCTAAGGAAATCATGTATATCAAGGCCACCTTGAACAAGGCCCTAGCCGAAAATACCGGTCAGACCCTGGAGAAAGTTGCTGAAGACACCGAGCGGGACTTTTTCATGTCTCCCCAGGAGGCGGTGGACTATGGCCTGATCGACCAGGTGATTGACCGCCACGCCGTTGGCATCCGCCCGACCCCAGTGGGTTAAGGCCCACAGCCTAGGACGGTTCTGGGGTTGGCAAAGCCTCCAAATGGAGGAGGAAGGCCAGCAGTTCTTCGTCGGTGAGGTCGTGGCGCGATCGCTTGTTGTAGGTTTGCTCCAGGTACTCGCGCCCATCCACCACTGACCACATCAGTCGTTTCAGTTCCACGTCGGTTTGGGCGATCACATCGGATAAATCGATGGGGGCTGGCATCGGCACCGAATCTGTGGTGATCGGCTGGGGGGCACTGATGGGAGCGGCCATGGCTGCTGGCTGGGCTGGCGGTGGGTCAGGGATCTGAGGTTGAGGGGATGCAGCAACTGGCTCAGCGGCTGGGTCTTGAAGTAAATCCAGAGGCGCGGTCAAGTCGGCTTCCTCCAGGGGCATCTCCGGCTCTAGCGCGGCTTCTACTTCGGGGAGAGTTACCTTCGGAGGAATGCGCTGGGGAGTGGTTGGCTGGGTCGGAACTGTAGCTTTGGGGGCCGCTTTGGGCTGTGCGGCCTTGGGCAGTGCCGTTTCGGGCAATCCGGCTTGGGACAACTGGGTTTCAGGCTGCGGCCCAACGGAGGTGGCAGGGATGGGGTGCTCTGGCCTGGGAGCCACGTCGATCCCCAGTAAGGTCAATGCCCGTTGGCGCGCCCGGTCCTCGGCCACTTCTAAAACGGGATCAGCCGCTAGGGCGCTCACCAAGGTCTTGCCCTCCAGGTGGAGATGCACCTGCACCACAAACGTTTGGTCTTGAACCCGAACTAACTCACTGGTCAGGCTACCGGTCGGGTGGCGCTGGCGAAACTGCTGAAATAGGGCTGGGGTTAAACGGTCTGTCTCTACCGCTCGGGGCTCTACCATAAGTAAAGTCAGTCGTTTTCGCTAGGCTAACGGTAACGCAGTACCCTAAAGAAAATGGCTGCCCACTGCTAAGAACAACCTTCCAACCTTAACCCAAGCTCCTTTATTCACTCGTCAATAATCCCCCTTCACACTTACGGGAATGCTGGATCAACTGCTCGATATTTCATCTAATTTTGGCGTCGATACCCTGCTGCTACTGCCGGTATTGATTGCGTTGGAAGCAGTGCTGTCGGCAGATAATGCCATTGCCCTAGCCGCGATCGCCCAGGGCCTCAGCTCCCCAAAACAACAGCAGCAGGCTTTGAATATTGGCTTGGTAGCGGCCTTTGTGCTGAGGGCGGGGCTGATTTTGACGGCCACCTGGGTGCTGCAGTTTTGGCAGTTTGAGGTATTTGGCGGGGCGTATTTGCTGTGGTTGGTTTATCAGCATTTCACCGCTGAAACCGATGCCAATGACCAGCACCATGGGCCGCGATTTAAATCGGTGTGGCGGGCGATCCCGATTATTGCGATCACCGACTTGGCCTTTTCCCTCGACAGTGTCACCACCGCGATCGCCCTCTCCCATGATGTGCTGGTGATTCTCTTGGGTGGTGCCATCGGCGTCCTCACCCTGCGGTTTATGGCCGGACTATTCATCCGTTGGTTAGATGAATTTGAGAACCTAGAGGATGCGGGCTTCGTCACCGTTGCCGTGGTGGGCGTTCGCCTCCTAGTCCGCGTCATCAACCCGGACTTAGTGCCCCCCGAATGGGCCATGGTCGGGGTGATTGCCCTACTCTTTGCTTGGGGATTTTCGAAGCGCACGACCCATGTGTCCGTTGAAGCGGCTACCCCTGAGGCCACTGCCGCCATTGAGTTGCCGACCTTTCCCGACGCCGACCCCGTTCAGCCCTCCGAGGTTTCCCCAGATCCTCATCCGCCAGCGGCCCTCGTTCCGGATCGAGAAGAACGGTAAAAGCGGTGCCAGTCCCCGGTAATACTGGGCGTTTAGAGGCTCTCTAACGCCGCCAAAGCCTTCTGGGCAGAGGACCAGCGGTGGTCCAGGCTAGGGGCCATCAGTTGTTTGAGCCAAGTTGCAAAGGCTTCACTGACTTGGCAATGCTCCTCAATGCGGATGCGTAGTTTTCCCCCCTGCATTTGATGGAGGGTCAGACCGGTCATGGCCTCCGCCAAGGTGGCACCCAGGCTGTAGAGATCCGATGCCGCGAGTACCCGTCCACCGGCTTGCTCGGGCGGGGTATAACCCCCTGAGCCCAAGATGGTGAAAGAGGTGGTGCTGGTATTGAGTGCCTTCACGGAGCCGAAGTCGACGAGGGCGATCGCAAAGTTGTCCCCGTTGGGTTCCCCCTGGAGCAAAATATTGCTGGGACGAATATCCCGATGGATAATCGGGGGCGACTGTTCATGAAGCTGCACCAGAACCGCCAATACTTGGCGAGCAATGGTCTCGACCTCTTTTTGGGTAAAGACCCGCGCCTCCTGGGCGTACTGGGCCAAGGATTTTCCAGGGAGATGGGACTGCACCAGGGCGAGGGCTTTGCCGTCAAGGGGCAGGGTGATGTCAAAGGAGTTGAGATGGCGGGGAGTGGCCGGATGATCCAGCAGCTTCAAGGCTTCCATTTCTCGGGTAAACAGCCGGAGATCGGTAGCGCTGAGGCTGTCATCCAAAAAGATCAGTTTGAGGATGACCCGCGCCTGAGTCTCTAAATCTAAGGCTTCTAAGGTCCAACGCCCCGATTTTTTGCCCAGTTGATGCTTGACTTCGTAGCGATCGCCCAAAATTTGCCCGCCCATTTCGCACCTTAAGGTAGTTAGGGTTACCGCTAGGGTATCTCAAGGACCGATCAGAACTCTTAGAAAAATTACCCTATTGCCCAGATGGGTCGATTTACTTCCTTTCAGCCCATACAGTTTCTACAATTCCACTATTCAATCCCCTGGCAAAGGTGGGATTCCCTAGGGGTATCCGGTGGCTCATCCAACTCAGCGTGTTTCGTCCAGTCTATTTGCGCCCCAGCGCGACCAATTTATGGTGTGTGGCCTCGGTAGCCTCGGGCAGCATTGCGTCGCCAATCTCAAACCCTTTGATGTGGGCATTACCGCTGTCGAGTTAGCGCCCCCCACCCTCTGGGAAATCAAGACCCTTCCCGATCAGCTGGACCAACTTGTGATTGGCGACTGCCGTCAGGCCGAGATTTTAGAGCAGGCGGGGGTGAAGCACTGTCGGGCCATTTTGCTCGTGACCGCCAATGAACAGACCAACCTCGAAGCCGCCCTCACCGCCCGCGTGCTGAATCCGGCCATTCGCTTGGTGGTGCGATCGGACAAGCAAAACCTGAATGAATTGCTGGCCCAGCAATTGGATAATTTTGTCGCCTTTGAACCCACCCAACTGGCGGCTCCCGCCTTTGCCCTAGCCGCCCTCGGGGAGGAGCTGCTGGGCTTTTTTAGCATTGGCACCGATCAATTTCGGATTCGCAAGCAAACCATTACCCCTGACCATCGCTGGTGCAACCAACGCTCCATCCATGAAATCGATACCTGCCAGCGCCGGGTCTTGCGCCACATTCGCGCCGATCTGGTGGATCTCTACCCCGATGCCCAGATTCCCCTATTAGATAATCCCCAGAGCCCATCGGCGCAGTTTTATCGGTGGCTGCCCAATGCCCAGATTCGCAGCGGTGATGTGGTGGTTACCGTCGAGGCTGAGCGGGTCGAAGCGGCTCCCCTTTACCCCCTGCCCCCCCGACCTTGGCAACGGCGACGGCAGAAATGGGGGGCGCGTGCTTGGCGACAGCGCCTCCGGGATCGCACCAGGGTGTGGCAAGGGCTGCTTCAATGGTGGCGGGCCAGCTATGGCCAACATATTCATCGGGTGGCCTGGCTCTGCGCCCTGACGGTGCTGATTCTCTGCCTGGGTGGCACGGTCCTGATGACCCTCACGGACCTGACCCCCAGTCTGGCCGATGGCTTTTACACCACTGTAGTCCTGCTGTTAGGGGGCTATGGCGATATCTTTGGTCAGATTGACCTGGAGGTGCCGTTGCCTTGGTGGTTGCGGCTGTTTAGCCTGGGGCTGACCCTGGCCGGGACGGCCTTTATTGGGGTGTTGTATGCCCTCTTGACCGAGAAGCTGTTGACCCTCAAGTTTCATTTCTTGACCCGACGCCCCCCCGTGCCCGAGCAGGAGCATGTGGTGGTGATGTCCTTGGGGCGAGTGGGGCGCGGGGTGGTGCAATTGCTGCAGGGGCTCAAGCAACCGGTGGTCGGTCTGACGCGCCAAGCCCTCACCCCCGATACCCTCCCAGAGGTGCCGCTGATTGCGGGAACGATTGACGATGGCTTTGAGCGCAGCCACTTGGCCCGGGCCAAGAGCGTGGTGGCGGTGGGTGAGGATGAAATGCAAAATCTGGAGTTGGGACTGATGGCCCATCGGGCCAACCCCAACTGCCGCCTGATCATCCGCACCTATGACCAAATTTTCACCGATAAGGTAGCCCATCTATTTCCCTATGCCCAGGTGCTCTGTGCCTCGGCCCTCTCGGCGGAGGCCTTTACGGGAGCCGCTTTTGGGGAAAACATGGTCAGCCTCTTTCAGCTCTATCACCAAACGGTCTTGGTCACCCAGTTTGTGGTGGAGGCGGAGGATACTCTCAAGGACCTAATGCTCGCGGATATGGCCTATGGCTATGGTGTGGTGCCGATTTTGTACCAACGGCATCCGGCCCCTCCAGTGATGATGCCGTCGGAGGAGATTCGGCTAAAAATGGGCGATCGCGTCGTCGTCTTAGCCACCATCCGGGGATTGCGCCGCATTGAGCAAGGGAACCTGGCCTTGAAACAATGGCAGATTCAGGTGGATCAAGCGTTTTCTGAAGATGCGGAGTTTGAAGGGGCCTCGGAATTGGCGCGGCTCTCGGGCTGTGCGATCGGCGAAGCCCGTCAGTTTATGACCCAGCTACCGGGCGTTTTTCCCCATCGGCTCTACCGTCACCAAGCGTTGGGACTGGTGCGGGTGCTGACTAAGGCACGGGTGCAGGCTAAAATCTTGCCCCTAGAAGATCGCTATTCGCCGAACCGCTCCTAGGAATCAGGTGGGCGGGGAGATCCGTTGACGGCACTCTCGGCCACAAAGCCGTCAAATCGCATCACAACCCGCAGTTCTCAAGTCCCATTAGGGTGTATACCAAGGACTATAAAAGCCGCAAGGCCCACTGCCACAGTTTCCCCCAGCGTTGCGCCATTTTGCTCGATACGGGGGCGACGCGATCGCCCGACTTCTTCCCCCTGCGGCAAACCGTAGATGCGCTGATCGACCAATGGTTAACCCACCATCCCCGCGACCCCTACCCCCTCTGCGCAACTCAAGTCGATGCGGGGGGCGATCGCCCAAATTGATGGCAAACCTGGCATGTACATCTTTGATGACTACATCATCTACATTAATGGACTACCCGCTGCTGCTCTAAAGCCCGCAACCATAGCCATCCCAAACCACACCCGATCGCGTAGTACGGGAAGTCACTCCAGGTAAAGGTATTACCCAGTACTAACCGACCCGGCAGAGTCGCTCGAATCGCTTGCAGCCAGATCGGTTGCCACAGCTGCAAGACTTCCAATAGGCAAGTTCCCACAAAAACGCCTAGGGCAATGATCAGTGGCTTCTGCCGAGGCCAGAGCCATGCCACCAGCAAGATCCAAAAAATTTCATAGGGAATGCCTCCGAAGGTATCATTGAGCCACTGATGACCCCTACCGCCATAGAACTTTGTGACTAGTCCAAAGGGCACAATAGTCCCAAGGCTAATGAGCAGGGCCCATCGGTTATAGCGCATAGCGACGACCTACATAAAAGTCTTGCTCAATGTGCCCAGGTGCATCTGTTAAACCTCGCAGTTTGGTCGCAGGCTTTATACTCAACGGAATTCCTGGTGGTTTTCCTGAATGAGCGTCGAACGATTGCGTTTGTCTCCTTATCCTTCCAAATAACGGTGAACCATGGCACTTCCTATCCAAACCTATACCCTTGTGGACGAGGGAGCGGCATCGGCCCATGGGATTAAGGTCGGCTATCCTTCAGACGTGAGAGATCTAGGCCATTGTTTAGATGCGTTTGGGCTGTCAGGGACTCAAGCGACCCTAGTGGTGATTGGGGGCGCTAGCGGCTTAAATGCAGACCAAAAAGCCAATGTTGAATCCCTATTTCGAGACGTGTTGTTTCCCTTGGCAGAAGAACTCCAGCTCTGCGTGGTAGATGGTGGTACCGATGCAGGGGTGATGCAACTCATGGGCCAAGCGCGGGCCGCCCTGGCAGGAACGTTTCCGTTGATTGGCGTTGCGCCGCGATCACTGGTGCAGCTCCCCGATGATCCGCACCCGAATCCTGACGGGGCACCTCTAGAACCGAACCATACCCACTGCCTATTAGTCCCTGGAACCGATTGGGGGGATGAATCTGAGGCGTTAGCCCAGGTAGCAGCCCTCCGGGCCGGTGCTCATCCCTCTTTGACGGTTTTAGTCAATGGGGGTTCCGTCACCTGGCAAGAAGCTCAAATTAGCGTGGAAGATGGCCGGGCCGTTGTGGTGATGGCGGGTAGTGGCCGGGCCGCAGACGCGATCGCGGCAGCCCTCCAAGGCCAGCCCAGCGATGATGCCAGGCTGGAACCGTTGTTATCCTCGGGTCTGCTGTCATACCTTAGTTTGACCGAGGATCCGCTCACCTTACGCCAAGCGTTGACGGCTCAATTATTCAAAGATACCAACTGCCATGAGCAAACCCAAGGCCTCCTACAACGACACCCTTAGAGAAGAGTTGTCCGGACTGGTCAATAAGTTAGAACTCCCAGAACTGTACAAACAGTCCATGAAGTCCCGCTGGCTCGATCAGGTGCTATGGACTGAAGGTAAAGCCTCAAGAGCGCAAAAACGGTTTTATTCCCTACGGCTCACGACCGTGATTGGCGGCGTTATCATCCCCGCCTTGGTCGCCTTCAATAACTTTGGGTTGGAGGATACGACGCTCAACAAACGCTTTTCAGATGCCTTCCCCATGGCACTGTTTGGCTTAACCCAATTGGTGGCCGTATGCACCGCAGTGGAAGAGTTTTTTCAATACGGGGTGCAGTGGCGTCAATATCGGGCCACCGCTGAGAACCTCAAGAGTGAAGGCTGGCAGTATTTTCAACTGAGTGGCTCCTATCGCAAAGCCAAAAGTCATCTCCAGGCTTACCCGGTGTTTTCGACCCGAGTCGAGCGGGTGCTTCGACGCGACGTCCAAACCTACCTCTCAGAGGTGGCTAAGGAACAAAACCGTGATGATGATGACGATCCGGACGAAACCGTTAGGCAAAATAGTGTAATCGCGCCAATCAATAGCGGTTTTTTTGCCGATAGCCCCGAGGAGGCTGCCGTCACGACCCAGCCTTTAGCTTTAGATGATCCCAGCGGCCCCCTGGCGGCTGTGCCACCGGCACCCCGCACCCGTCGCCCACCGGCTCCACCCCCAAACCGAAGCCAGAGGCCTTCCAACTATGGGCCTCCTGACGCCCCCTATGAGCCCCCAACTTCTTTATAAATTAGATCCCTAGACCGATACGCTTAGTCTCCTCAGTCCCCCCTCAGGCTCAGCCTATCCGGAGGCTCTACTGCTGGGGGATTTTCATCTGACCCTACACTTGGGAGAATGGGAGCAAGGTAGAACTTTTGGGAAATCGGGTTCGTTAAAATTGGGGCTGGCAGAATAGCTGCGGCAGCCAAACCTGTCAGGTCTTATCGGTTTCGGGTGGCCACGATCGGAGGGTGCAATGGGCGATGATTCCCTAGATGCGTTGTTGAATAGCTCACCCAGATCACGGCCCCGGTCAAGTGATGGTTTGAAGGTTGCTGATATTTTGCTGATGCCTGCGGCCCATCAGTCCCTAGCCAATTGGCTGATGCGCCGCTACGAAGCCTCCATCGACGACATTGCAACCCATGTCGGTGCCGATGTGGCTACGGTTCAAATCACCGTGGATTCCCTCCTCAAAAAAGGGCTCCTGAAGGAGGTGGAAAGCGATCGCGGTCGGCTGTATCGGGTCAATCTGGCCGCCAAGTCTGGGCGGCAAATGCCCAAGGATATTTGGAAGGTTCTAGATAGCGGCTTGCAGAAAGCCAATGTTTTTATCTCTTACTCACGACGCAATAAGGGCTTTGTAGAGCGTTTGCATGCGGCCTTAGCGGGTACCCAGCGACAGGTTTGGGTCGATTGGGAAAATATCCCCCTGGCCTCGGACTGGTGGAAAGAAATTGAGCTGGGGATTGAGCTGGCAGATACCTTTATTTTTGTGCTGAGCCCCGACTCCGTGCAGTCTAAGGTGTGTCGTCAAGAGATTGATCACGCCGTCCAGCACAACAAACGATTGGTTCCGCTGGTCTATGAAGACGTTGCCCCCAGCCAGGTTCACCCCGAGCTGGCTCGGCTGAACTGGATATTTTTACGACCCACCGATGATTTTGAGGTCAATTTTCCGGGTCTATTGACCGCGATCGATCAAAATATCGATTATGTGCGCACCCACACCCGCCTGCTGGTCAAGGCACTGGAATGGGATCGCCATGATCGCGACACCAGTTATTTGTTGCGGGGCACTGAATTAAATCGGGCCAATGAATACTTAGGGCTTGCTGAAAAAGTCATGCTGCCGAGGGAATCGTAAATTTGGTGGTTCTCGTTATCTTC
>JAQCKL010000565.1 GCA_027592485.1 Cyanobacteriota bacterium | reverse complement strand
CAATGTTGGACCAGTCTGCACCGCTGCCAATGAAAACCGGCATCTGACCGGCAGCGGCCTTGGCCAGCTCTAAATCTTCTAAGGTCGGCGGGCGACCGGTGGCCCACCCTGACAAAATCACCCCATCGGCCAGCCCTCGCTCTAGGGTTTCTTGCACCGATGTGGTGAGGTTAGGGGAGCCCAGGGGACGGGCATGTTTGACCAGCACATCGGCAAAAATTTTGACATCGCTCCCCAATTCACGGCGATAACGCAGCACCTCATGGGCTTGGCCTTCGATCAGCCCTTGATCGGTGGCCATTACCCCCGAGAGGACGTTGACTCGGATAAATTGCGCCCCAACACAGGTGGCGATCGCCAAAGCACTGTGGGCGTCATTGCGCAGTACATTTACGCCGATGGGCACAGTCACCAATTGCTGTAAGCGGTGAACAACCAGACTCATGGCACTCACCACCGCTGGGTCTACCCGCGACTTGGGGAAAGGGGCATCAAAGAAATTTTCCACAATGATGCCGCTGACCCCGCCTGAAACCAGGGCGGTCGCCTCTTGCTCAGCGCGATCAATCACCGTCTGTAAATTGCCTTGCCAACGGGGGGATGTGGGCAAGGGCAGCAAGTGCACTACCCCCAAAACCGGCGTTGAAGTCTTAAACAGGGTCGTTACACTCACAGGGAAAATCTCGGGGCAATGACTGTAGGGGCGTGAGTTAAGGTCAAAACTTAACTAACACTCCCTTCAATTTACCCCAAGGCCCTCCCCTGTTTTGGTGGAATTGGGCGATCGCTGAGATAACCCAGTCCCTTAATTTTTTGACCCCCACAGCCAGCCCGAACCCGTTCACTAGGTGGCCTCACAACACAATTGCCGCTTCAGGGCCAGTCTCAACGCAGTATTATGGAGGTTTGAAAAGAACACCGCTACCCCTGCCGTAACCCAGCGCCCTATGACAACCCCTTCGCCAACCATCGCCATCACTCATTTGGGCTGTGAAAAAAATCGGGTCGATACCGAGCACATGCTGGGGTTATTGGTCCAAGCGGGATATGCCGTGGACTCCAACGAGGAGTTGGCCGATTACGTCATTGTCAACACCTGTAGCTTTATCGAAGCGGCTCGACAGGAGTCGGTCCGGACCTTGGTCGAGCTGGCAGAGGCCAACAAAAAAGTGGTGATCACGGGCTGTTTGGCCCAGCATTTTCAAGAAGAGTTGCTCAATGAAATCCCTGAGGCCGTGGCCCTGGTTGGCACGGGCGATTACCACAAAATTGTGGAGGTGATTCAGCGGGCAGAGGCCGGAGAGCGGGTGAACGCCGTTTCTAACGAACTTACCTACATCGCCGATGAAACAGTGCCTCGCTACCGCACCACCAGCGAAGGGACGGCCTACCTCAGAGTTGCGGAGGGCTGCAACTATCGCTGCGCCTTTTGCATCATTCCTCATCTCCGGGGTAATCAGCGATCGCGCCCCATTGAGTCCATTGTTGCCGAAGCGCATCAGTTGGCCCAAGAGGGGGTCAAGGAACTGGTGCTGATTTCCCAAATCACCACCAACTACGGGGCTGATCTATATGGAAAACCCCAACTGGCGGAGCTCCTCCGAGCCCTCGGAGATGTCGATATTCCCTGGATTCGCATGCACTATGCCTATCCCACCGGCCTCACCCCAGAGGTGATCGCCGCCATTCAAGAAGTCCCCAATGTCTTGCCCTACTTGGATTTGCCCCTACAGCACTCCCATCCAGAGGTATTGCGGGCCATGAATCGACCCTGGCAAGGGCGCGTCAATGACGACATCATTTATCGCATCAAGGAAGCCCTTCCCGAAGCTATCCTACGCACCACCTTCATCGTCGGTTTCCCTGGGGAAACCGAGGCTCACTTCGAGCATCTGCTTAGCTTTGTGCAGCGGCACGAGTTTGATCATGTGGGGGTCTTTACCTTCTCCGCAGAAGAGGGCACCCCAGCCTTTGATCTCCCCAACCCAATTCCCCAGGGCACCATGGATTATCGCCGCGAAGCCCTGATGGTGGCCCAGCAAGCGATCTCCTTAAAGCGCAATCAAGCCCAAGTGGGGCAAGTGGTGCCCGTCTTGATCGAACAAGCCCAACCGGGTACGGGACAACTCCTGGGGCGCTCCGCTCGCTTTGCCCCCGATGTGGATGGCCTTGTTTACGTCACCGGACAAGCCACCCTTGGCCAGATTTACTCTGTGCAGATTGAGTCTGCCGATGTTTATGACTTACACGGTGCCTTAGTGATTGAGCCCTGAACAGAAGACCGGGGGCTGATCACGCCATGACGGTGTGTATGAATGCACACAGTGTGCCTCGGTGCGATGCTTAGAATAGAGGAGTAAGCCTCACTGCAAAGGAGGGAGTTGAACCATGCTAGTCGTGATGATGGATCAACAGTTGCTGTCTCCTGCGGCGATCTGCCCAACTTGTCTGATGGCCGATCAAGCGGGTAATCCCCGTTGGAACCATGGCACGCTTCGATGTGGGCGATTGTTAGCCGGGAGCCATGAGGGTCAACCGCCCCAGTATGAATGCCAAATGGGGTTCCGCATTGCCCATATCGAAGCGTAATATTTTCCTGGGACGCCTAGCAGATCTGTCCGCGCGGATTCTGCCCCTATTCTTAGGGTCGTGAACCCTGGGTTCTGGCTAAACCGGCCTCCTCAGATATGGCAGTCGCCAGTCTGGTGAGGGCAAGACTGCGAGCCACTTTGCTTCTGCACTAAGGATCAGAGCTATTCCTATGGGTCCTAGGCAAAGTGGCCAGCCCTATATCGGGATGTGTTTTCTCAGGAATCCCCTTAGTATTAAAGCAGTGGGCCGACTCACGTTCAGCCCAGGGATTTTCAGTTAGCATTTTTAAAGTTCCAAGAATTTACTGCAGTGAAATTAGCGGAGGCATAAGGTTCCCATGACCTGGAATGGCACAGCAACAGCCCAAGAGCGATTTTTTGGTTCCCTCCCATACCTGCTTCCCCTGATGGAAGTGTCGCTGCTG
>JAQCKL010000564.1 GCA_027592485.1 Cyanobacteriota bacterium | reverse complement strand
CTTGTCGCAACTTATACCCTGAGAGCTTTTATTACTTCAAGACCGACTTTTCAAACATCCTCTAAGCGGATCAGCCAGGCATCCGAAACAGTGGCGGCAAAGTCTACTTATCGTCCCACTGACACATCGGTTTTCTTCGGCGTATCGCCTTTATTACAAAAGGCCAGTCTCGCCCTCGGATATTTCTCCATCGATGACTCGCTGCTGACGGATTTAAAACAGCAAGTCAAGGTCGATCCATGGGCCGTCAACTGGACAGACCAGTTCAGTCACTTTTTTCTACAGGCATCTGCCATCAACGCCACCTTTGACCTGAGGACGTTGAAGAGAGAAGACAGCCGTCTCCATTTCTATTGGGATGGTCAAGACTGGTTCTATCTCTATGCTTGGAAGGGACAAACCCAGCAGTTCATAGAGGTGATCACGACAGCAGACAATATTCATTATTTCCGTCAAGGCAAAGGCACCCACACCCAGCGGCAAAACTTAGTCCGCCTCAACACCACCGAGAGTCGAGGCAGAGCAAACCGTTGAGCCTGCTACGGCCCATCCACAACCTCAAAACCCTGCCTTATAGGCCTGGAGAGAAATCGCTAAGAGTCGAGATAGATCTTTAATTCGGTCCCGTTCCAGTGGGGTCCATTCTTGCGCCTGCTGACGGCCAATGAACATCCATCCCCAGCACTTTTCCGCCACAACAATGGGTGCCATCAGTAATGCGGCTAGGGACAAAGCCTCGGTCAATGTTTGAACCGCTGGGCTTTGCGGGGATTCCAGGCAGTCACCGCTTTTCGCCGGTAGCGCATCCAGGATTTCAGCAAGATGGGCAATCGGCTCAGCCGCTTGGGCGGGCGCAGATCCATCGAGCTTCAGCATCTGGTTTGTGGTCCCGTCATAGACCCACAAACCATCACTACCGAAGACCTGCTGCAGCGGAGACAGAACCCCTGCCAAGAGTCCTCCAAGGGGCTGGCTGGGGTCGAGACTGTCCATCCGGGCCAATAGCTGCCGCTGGACCGTTTCCCAGCGGTGGGCGGCATTCAGCTCTGCTTGCACACGTTGTATCTGCTTGCGGGTCAGGTCGCTACTCACCAGACGTTTCACCCGCTGGCTCAAAACCGCCCAGTGAATCGGTTTGGTAATAAAGTCTGTGGCTCCCGCCTCAAAGGCCCGGTCTACGGAGGCCTGATCATCCAGGACCGTGACCATCAAAATGGGAACATCACTCCCCAAGACAGTGCGAAGGTGACGGCAACAGTCAAACCCATCGCGATCGGGCATCACCGCATCTAACAGCACCATGTCCGGTTGCAACCGTTCAAAATCCTGTATGGCCTGCTCACCATTACTGGCTTGGGCCACCCGATACCCCTCCTGGGAGAGCGCCAAGTTTAATAATTTCCGCAGCGCACGGTCATCATCAGCAACCAACACTAAGGGAGGGGGGACTGGCGGCTGGGGGGAAGCGATCGAGCGAGGTAGATCTGTCATCGGTAGACTAGGGCCCATAAAAGTAGCCGGCACTGGACTGTTAACCGGTGATCAACCACATCCAACTTAAAAACTTGAGTTTTTACCGTAGGGCGAACTACGGGTTGGGATGTGGCCAAGGGTTAGAAGCCGCAAAGTTTTGCCAGACAAGCAGAGCAATTCAGAACATCGTCTGCAAGCCTTACCCTGAAAAGCTCCTAGACCTTAATGTCACCCTTTTCAAGACCAGTGCCCCTTCTTCCGGGCGGTCCGCTGGCCAGACCGTAAAATCACCTATCGTCATTGCCCTAACGGCTAATGCCTCTGGGACCGATCGCCCAACCATGTTGGCAGTAGGCTGTAGTGACTTTGTGAGTAAACCGATTCAGCGATCGCAAATCTTACAGAAAATGGCGGATTATTTAGGGGCTTGTTACATTTACGATGATGCCTCGACTAAAAACCTGTTCTCGCGGGGGCGATCGACATTACCAGGGTTGGCAGCGGCGGCGATCTCTCAATCGGCACTGAGCCCTGAGCTGCTGCACACCTTGCCTTTAAATGGGGACAGACGGTTGCATCAGCAGGCTTGTCTGGCAGAACAAAACAAAATTCATGCGTTGCTCAATGACATTCTTAAGGCCAATTCGTCGTTGGCCGGGGCGATTCAAGCTTTAGTCGACCCATTCGATCACAAAAAAATCATTACTTGCACAGAGCAGGTGTTGGACTATGAGTAAGCCTCAAACCCAACCCATCAAGGGACATATCCTCATCGTTGATGATGTGCCTGAAAATGTTCAGCTACTCTCTAGCGCCCTCTCTGAGCAAGGCCATCAGGTCAGAGGGGTATTGTCAGGGGAGATGGCTATTCGGGCTTCGAAGTCCCTGCCTGATCTGATTCTTTTAGACATCATGATGCCGGGGGTCGATGGCTATGAGGTGTGTCGAAGACTGAAGGAATCGCCCCAGACCTGCAACATCCCTGTGATTTTCTTGAGTGCCCTGAGTGATGTCGCTGAAAAGGTCAAAGCCTTTGAAATAGGTGGGGTTGATTACATTACAAAACCCTTTCAACTAAAGGAGGTACGGGCTCGGGTTAATCATCAGCTCAAGCTACAGCAGCTCCAAAAGCAACTGGTGGCCCAGGCGGAGATGCTCAGTGAGAAAAATACCCGCCTACAACAGGAAATTCGAGAACGGGAGCTCATCGAAACGGCCTTGCGGGCCTCTGAAAACAAGGAGCGGGAAAAAACCCAACAACTCAGTCAGACGTTGCAGCAGCTCCAAACGGCCCAGTCCCAGCTAATTCAGCAGGAGAAGATGTTGGGGCTAGGACAACTGGTGGCGGGGGTCGCCCATGAGATCAACAACCCAGTCACCTTTATTTACGGCAACCTCAAATGTGCCGATGCCTACGCTCAAGATCTCTTGGCCGCCCTAAAAATTTATCAGCGGGCAATCCCCCAGCTTCCCTCTGATCTCCAAACCCAGGTTGATGCATTGGGGCACCTCGAACAATAGAAAGATTTCATATCAATAGCCCAGCAAGAGCAGACTGTGAGCCAAGCTA
>JAQCKL010000563.1 GCA_027592485.1 Cyanobacteriota bacterium | reverse complement strand
CCGGGATGATCCCCGTGTGTTTACCTTTTCTATGCACTGTGCGGTGAATTTCCCCCGCCAAAAGCAGACCAGTGACCTGGATGTGCCCTTGCCAGAGGGGCTAGAGGACGATGCCTACCTGCGGCAAATCCAGGCCCATTTGCCAGAGTTACTGAGCCAAGTACGGCCCGATCTGGTTTTTTACGATGCCGGGGCCGATACCCACCGGGGCGATCGCCTGGGTAAACTCGCGATGACCAATACGGGGCTTTATGAGCGCGATCACTATGTGCTGGAAACCTGTGTGCGGGCAGGCTACCCAGTTGCCTGCGTAATTGGGGGCGGCTATGACGATAATATGAACGACCTGGTTTACCGCCATTCCCTATTGTTTCGGGCGGCCACAGCGGTGCTGTAGCTGGCCACTCCGTTCAAGAGGCGCTACCCCCTTTACTCTGCTGAGACCGTCCGCTTCCCCACCATGACCGTCACCGTTGCCACCTTCTACAAGTTTGTTGCCCTGCCGGATTGTGAGCAGTGGCAGTCGCGTCTGCAAAATCAGTGTGTGGAGGCGGGGTTGCGGGGCACGATTTTGCTGGCCCAGGAGGGCATCAATGCAACGGTGGCGGGCGATCTCGCGGCCATTGACGGCCTACTGGCCACCCTGCGATCGGACCCCCGCTTTGGGGATCTAACGGTGAAGGAATCCACTGCTGCGACGCCGCCTTTTGGTCGCATGAAGGTCAAGATCAAGCGGGAAATCGTCACCCTAGGGCAACCGGAGGCGGACCCGACCCAGACGGTGGGCACCTATGTGCCACCGGAACAATGGAATGCCTTGATTCAAGATCCGGAGGTGGTGCTGATTGATGCCCGCAACGATTACGAGGTGGGCATCGGCACCTTTGAGGGGGCGATCAACCCCAGCACCGACCATTTTCGCCAACTGCCAGACTATCTGGATCACACCCTGGACCCGAAACGCGATCGCAAGGTGGCTATGTTTTGCACCGGGGGCATCCGTTGTGAAAAGGCCACCGCCTATCTACGGCGGCGGGGCTTTGAGGCGGTCTACCATCTCCAGGGCGGTATTTTGAAATACCTCGAAACGGTGCCAGAAACGGACAGTCTGTGGCGGGGCGAATGCTTTGTGTTCGACGAGCGGGTTGCGGTGCGTCACGGTTTAGAACCCGGCAGCTACGACATGTGCCGCGCCTGCGGTCACCCCATCAGTGCTACCGACAAGGCCGATCCCGCCTATGTCCCCGATGTTTCCTGCCCCCATTGTGTGGGTGACAATGATGCCGTTTAATCTTTTCAACACCTGCAATGCCCGCCAAAGATCTTTATCATGACACTGTCAAAGTTGCCCTCATGAAAGATGGCTGGACCATTACCCAAGATCCCCTAAGCTTGAGATTTGGGAAAAAAGATTTCTTTATTGATTTAGGAGCAGAACGGCTGCTAGCAGCCGAAAAAAATCGTGAAAAAATTGCGGTTGAGGTTAAAAGCTTCATTGGTCCATCTGAGATCAAAGATCTCGAGAATGCTTTGGGGCAATTTGTCCTGTATCAGAATGCCCTCAGCATTTTAGAACCCGATCGCGCCCTCTTCTTGGCCATCCGTGAAGCCGTTTATGTTGACCTGTTTGAAGAAGCGATAGGTCAGCTTCTACTCCAGCGTAATCTTCTACAGATCGTATCCTTTGATCCAGATCAGGAGGTCATTATCCGATGGATAACCTAGATCGATATCGTCAAATTGTCTGTGAAGTTTTGCGTCCCTATACCCAAATTACTTATGCCAATGTCAGCGTTCGTAATCTGGCTGCTTTCGACCCTGATCACGGCCAGTACGCCATCCTATCGGAAGGGTGGGAGGGTCATCGCCACCACCACGGATGTCTCATTCATATAGAAGTTCGTGATGGCAAAATTTGGGTGCATCGCGACGGAACTGAGGACGGTATTGCCACTGAACTAGTTGATGCTGGCATCCCTAAAAGTGTGATTGTTCTCGGTTTCCAAGAACCTGCGGTTAGGCCCCATACAGGTTTTGCGATTGCATAACGACGACACCCAGGGGAATTGAGTAATTGAGCCTCTCCCACCCGCGTTCCTACAACTCAAAGTTAAACCCCGATCGCGTTAAGGCTTCATACCGTTGGGGATCAAAGGCGTAAAGCTGGGCGGCCCGGTGGGAGACCCCCTGTTCTCGCTCATCTAGCGATCGCAGCAGCCCCATTTTCAAAATCTTTTTGCGAAAGTTGCGCTTGTCGATCGCCTGCCCACCAATCACCTCATACAGGCGCTGAAGCTGGGTCAGGGTGAACTTTTCTGGCAGCAGTTCAAAGCCGATGGGGGCATAGCGAATCTTGGCCCGCAGTCGCGTCAACGCCTGGTGCAGGATGGCGCTGTGGTCAAAGGCCAAGGGCGGGGTATCGGTGGCGGTGAACCAGGCTACAGCGCGGGCATCGGTGGCGGCGCGCAGGGTGTGATCCCGCAGGTTCACCAGGGCGTAGTAGGCCACAGACACGACGCGATCGCGGGGATCGCGATCCACCCGACCAAAGGTATACAACTGCTCTAAAAATACCTCCGTCACCCCGGTTTCCTCCCGCAGTTCCCGTCGGGCCGCCGCATCCAAAGATTCCTCTAGCCGCACAAAGCCCCCCGGCAGCGCCCATTGCCCCACGAAGGGCGGAATCCGCCTCTGGATCAGCAGCACCTTGAGACGATCGTCCACATCCAGCCCAAACACCACACAGTCCACCGTCAAACCGGGACGGGGATACTGGCGCAGATCGTCGGTGGCATCAATCGGCGCGGGATCAACTGAAACGGGATCAACCGGAGCAGGATCAACGGGCATGGGGGACTGGGTTCCTGGGTAGGTTCCCGATCTGAGCAGGGGTTGGGTGGCTGGGATTCTACATCCTAGGCCAGCAGCCGTGCTTAGGAATCCCGAAGACTACCCAAGGGCGCTTCAGAAGACGAACTGAATGGTGACGGACCAGTCATCGCCAGCGCGGATCAGTTGAATCTGACGGATGAACTCCCGCAGGTATACCCG
>JAQCKL010000562.1 GCA_027592485.1 Cyanobacteriota bacterium | reverse complement strand
CTCTCAAGGCGCAAGAGCGCTCTGTCCTAGATTTTCTCGCTGACTCTTGTCGGGCGGCAAGAAGGGGGGGGACAGGGCCTTCGTTGCTCCCCAAACGATTGGATGCAGATGTTCCATCAACCACGACCCTAGCTCTTATGCCCGGATGACCCTGGGACGCTTACTGGCAATGGGAGGGATCGCATTGACCCATATCGCGATCGCCCGCCATGCCATAGGCCCGATGGGTGTAGGGCATATGGCCTTAAAGCCTCCGGCATGGCTTCGCTTACCGTGATGGTGACAGCAGGGCGATCGCCCCCGATCTGAGCATCTAAAATGAAGCTAACGATGTTTCGACATGACGTGAAGTGGAAAATATAGAGGCATCTGCCCCATTAACTTCCCCTGATACCACCAGAAATGATTCATTAAGGGCGATCGCCTACAGCATGGACGCCTTGATTCCAGGGATTTATCTGTGGTGGGGCGCAGGGCAGATCCGCATTGGCGGTAGCCAACCCGAACCCAACTACACCGGGACTATCCACGATACCTGTGGGGCAGCCATTGTGTTGCCGGGATATCGCATTTACAGCACCTATCAGGGTTCCTATGACCCTTGATAAACACAAACTGGATGGGATTCTCAAATTCAAGATAAGACCTTGCCTGCCGATAAATTTGATGCCCTACTCCGTGCTGAGGGGTATCAACAGATTGGGACAGCTCCAGCTCAGGGCAATCGGATAAAAGTGTGGTGGATACATCCAGCCCATCGCCGAATTGAGGCCATTTACAGCCCTGATCGTAAGGTTGCTATCACGGCATATCACGTTAACTAGCGACCCCTGAGCACGATCGCCCCGCCACACAACACCGTATACCCCGCCCCGATCGCCGCCACCAGCCCAAACGATAGCCCCCAATGATAGAGCTGCCCGCCGATAACCAGCCCCAGACTCGCCGCCAAATTCGAGACCGACACCAGCAGCGCATAGGTAAACCCCTCCGCCCCCCGAGGGCAGATCCGCACCATCAGCCCCAAAAGCCCCAGATTACCCAGCATCGCCATACCCCCCCGCACCAGGTAGACCCCGTAGGCACTGGCGACATCCTGCATCAACGCCAGACTCAGCGTGGCCATCGCCCCCGCCCCAATCGCCAGCCCCAACAGCGATAACCGAGGGACATAGCGCGTCAAGAGCCCAAACGCGATCGCCCCTAGGCCCCAGCCCAAACATTCCACCGCCTTCAGGTGACCGATAAGGGTGTTGCCAAAGTCCAAAACCTGCCGCTGATAGATATAGTCCACCGGTAACGGACTGACCTTGAGCAGCACAATCACCCCCAAAAGCCGCCGTAATCCTGGCTGCCGCGCCGCCTGCCAAAACTGCCGCCAGCTTTTGCCCAAGGCAAACGTCGCGTTGGGGTTTTCAGCTACGCCGTAGGCCACCACCAGGATCCCCACCCCCGGCAAGATCGTGCTCAAGAAAAATGCCGCCGAGAGAGACCCATGATCCGCCAGCCAGCCGCCCAAGCCATACATGGCGATCGCCGTAAACCCCAGCCCCGCCCACTGGGCCGCCTGCAAAACATTGGCGAGATCGCGTCTTTGGCCCTCCACGACCATCAACTTATCGGCCAGGACATCAGAAAAGGCCACCCCCATCGAAATCAGCAAAATGATCGCCACCAAGCCGGTTGCCGACGGTTCTGCCCAAACCCCGAGGGCCACAAAACCCAGGATGATCCCACCGTAACAGAGCCATAGATAGCTTTTGAGGCGATAGCCCCACAGGGGGCACCCCATCGGCGATCAGTCCCCAGAGGGGCTTGCTAAACCAGGGCAATACCACCACGGTCTGAAAGCTCGCCAATTGGGTCGCCGAAAAGCCCTTGGTGTCGGTGAGATACGCCACCAAGGGCAAATAGGCCAGCCCTGGGTTACTACAAGCCGCTTGAATGCCGTATAGCAGCACCATGAGGCCGATTAACTTTGCCATCTTGCTCCTTCAATTCCTGGTTGACACGCTGCTTAAAGTTTGCGTATTTGCCCATATTTTGGGCGTATAAACAGACAGGGATGCTACTGATTGCACATTGAGTCAAGCTGGGAGTCTATGGCCATGGCCCGACGTTGGCGCTGGGTAAGGTTTTGGGGAACGGTGGTCGCCATCGCGATCGCCCTGCCTCTGTTCAGCAGCACCCTTGCCTTCCCAGGGCACTTTCCGGGTGAGCCGCCCGCCCTCGCGCAATCAACCGCGATTGAGGCGCGATACTTCCAGGCGGAGGAGCAATTCTACGACCGGGATTACGACAATGCCGAGGTCGGCTACCAGCAAGTACTGGACTACCTCCAGGCCAATGTACCTGAGTCTGAAGATATCCCCGAAATTCGCCATAACCTGGCCCGAATTTATCTGCTCACCGATCGCTACAGCGACGCCCTCCCGATCCTGGAACAGTTGCAATCAGAAGATTGGACGGGCTCCGGCTTAGGGAATAACCTCGCTCTGGCCTACTTCCACACGGGCAATTACGGCGCTGCCGAACAAGTCCTGAACGGGGTGCTAGCGAATTGGGACGCCATTCGCGAGGGGGATGATCTGGACGATCAAGATCGGGTCACCCTATTTGAGCAGCAATCCCACAGCTATGCCCTAATGCAGCGAGTGCTCGTGGCTCAGGGTAAAACCGATGTGGCCTTGGCCATGGCGGAGCGGGGTCGTGCCCGCGCCTTGGTCACGCGCTTGGCTCAGGATCAGCAAAGTGACGAGCCCTTGACGGTGGCGCAAATCCGGGCCGTAGCCCTGGCCCAAAACACCACCCTGGTGGTCTATGCCGCCCTCGGGGATGGGCAGCGGGTGCTGGGCAACGCCGTGGATATTGAAACGGATCTGTTCACTTGGGTGATCCCCCCGTCGGGGCCAATCACCTTCCAACAGACGCCCTTGGCACCCTTTTGGAGCGGGAATGCCGCCGTCCGCAGCGCCCCCGCTTCTGCCGCCTCGCCCCTAGAAGCCTTGGTGGCAACGACCCGCCAAGCCCTGGGGGTAACGGGTCGGGGGC
>JAQCKL010000561.1 GCA_027592485.1 Cyanobacteriota bacterium | reverse complement strand
ACGGGTGGAGACGGTCACCTATTCATCCACTACGTTGGGCCTGAGCATCGTGGAAACCTACACCTATGCGGGCTCTGAGGGGGCCTATCGGGTAGCTTCGATCACCCGTGCAGCAGCGTAAGGGGGCACCATGAGCAATTTCCGTCAGGGCTGGTTGCCCTTTATTGAACAAGCTCTGCGGCGGCGGTTTGCGACTGCCGCTCAAGGGGCATTGGCAGAATCTGCTGCCCAGCCCAGCGATCTGGTTGGGTTTGCAACTTCAAGTCAGGGGGCAAAAGCCGATACGGCGTTGCAACCAGGAGATCGATATCAAATTCTGGCAAATAGAACTCTTGAGTGGGACAACGTTGCCGTTTCGGCAAGTGGTCAAAATTATCAATTGTCGTCAATTCCTCAAGCTGGGAATTACTTGGTACATTGCTTCTTGAATCCCGGATACAGCGGCAACGGGGGATTAACAATAATTTTTGCCCGTCCTTCACAGCAGACTAAGCCGACTCCTTCTACTGATCCATTCTCGGGAACACGGAATTTTGATTCAATTGGTTTCAGCAACGGATCGACTTACAACTTCGTTGCAACCGGACATATATGGATTCCTGCTGAGAATGGTCAAATTTGGGCTAGGCGCGGCGGAACGTATTTTTCCGCTGGATCGCAGTCAGTTTTATATACTCTTGGTTGCATAAGGATTTAAAATGCCTTTCATTGACCCTGATGCCCCCGAGCGGGGAGCGTTTCTTGCTATTCAACCTGGAATTGCTGAAACCTTTGTTACTGATGGGCAGTGGGCCGCAATTCGGCCTAGCGTCCTACCGCCAGACCTACAAGCCTTTAGGGCTGAATTCTCAACCCCAGGGGCTAACTCGCTCTATGGGTCGGTACTGGGCAAGGTAGCGGCGGCAGGGTTCGCGGCCCAGGACCACTGGCAAAATTTCAAGGCGGTGGTGAGCGAGGGGCGGGTGCTGGAAATTCCGGGGGCGATCGCCTACTTAGACCAACTGCTGGTGGCGGCGGGGCAACCCCTCAGCGAAACCGAAATCAATGGGGACACTGAGCAGGGTGATCCGTATAACGGGTGGAATACCCTGTGCGATAAATATCACTTTCCAGAGGGCTGTAAATTCTAATGAGCGCTCAACAATCTAAGTTAGCCACCTACACTTTTGCGCTGTTGGTGGCTATTTTCATGGGGATCTTCAGCTTCGATTGCCAAATTAATGTCGGGTTTCGGGCGCAAGGGGGGGAAACGGCGATATCGATCGCCCCCAAGGATCCTCCTCCACTAGGGCTGCTTTTGCCAGGAATGAGTTTGATTGGGCTAGCGCTAGGGATCAACATTGATCCCAGTGCTTTGGCAGAGATTCTGCGGCGCAAATAGTGTGAGCCGTTGGTTGAACTGGGATAAGTTGCACAAAAGTAAAACCCCCTGGCGAATGCCGGGGGGTTCTCTGTTACGCAGTAATCAGGAGATTGAGAAGACGGCTCAAGGCCAGTCGGTAATAGTATACTGCCGATCCGCGATTTCAGATATTAGGCCAAGGGATAGCGCCTCCTGGACGCATGGGCCTAGAACTGTCTCGGATTTTCCGTGGGGGGTATTCCACCGGGACACCCGAATGTGCTCCCAGTTGATCGAGCGCTTGCCCGCATCCCTTTGCCCCTTGAGCCAGATCAGGAAATCTCGGATAGGGGAGCCCTCGGGATGCTCCGAGATCGCCTCGTCAATGATGCTCGGCTTAGGGCTGGGGGTACCCGCTTGGGACTGCTGGTGGCGGGACTGTTGGCGGGCGGCTGCCAGCACTACGGCATCGGCGGGGGGGACTGGCGCAGGCTGCTTGGCTTTAGCGGCTACCATGGCAGCGTACTCGCGGGGGATGGGCCGCCACTTGTTATCCACTGAGAGTAGGCAGGCCCGTGCCCCATCGGCCACCAGTTGCCGGGAAACGCTCTTGTTCCAGCGGTAACTAGGGTGGCGGGTAATCTTTGGGGCTGTCTCCGAGTTGATCAGATACATCTCACTGAAGCTGTCTTTGCTGGTAATGGTCAAGCCGTTTTCGCTGACCCCTACCGCCTGAGTTGAGAGCCACGCGATCGCCTGTCGGGACCGTCCCATTGAGGCCAGGTTACTGAGGTAATTTCTCAGCATGGCCGCCATCTTGCTTGGCAGGACCGTAGACAAGGCTGGGAGTTCATCTACGATTAGCAGTTTGGGGCGGGCTCGGCTGGCGTGGTAGCCCGAAATAAACTCCTTCAGGGCCATAGCCAATTCTTCTGAATCTAGCTCGGGATCCTGGCAATCCTCCCTAAAGACCCGGTGGCAGCGGCTCCAGTAGTGGGCTTCGGCGGGGTCCCCTTTGGGGTCTACGAGCCAGATTTCAGCCCGTGGCCACTGGCGCAAAAACTCGTCAATGGCCACACTGAAGAGGGTTCCCTTGCCTGCCCCAGGCAAGCCGCAGATGAACCAGGACCGGATCACCCCATGCTCGGTAGGGGTCGCCAAAAGGGCTGCGGGGTGTCCAGGGGGTAGCTGTCGGGTGGGGGGAGTCTCACTAGGTTCTTCAGCGGCTTTTGGCCTAATCCGATCCGGATCGTCTACCGTCTGTCGGGCGGGGGGCAGGATCGGGGGCGAGGCAACCTCGCCCCGTTGGTGCCTACCTAAAAAGGCGGATGCGGTAGCTGTGGGCTTAACCCCGCACTCCAGGGCGTATTGAATTTGCCGTGCCGTTTCTTCCGGCCCTGCCTCCAGAGTGAATCGCCGGAAATCTTGTCCCTCCAGGAGTGGGGCAACACAGTTTTGATCTCGGGCCAGCGCACTGGCGTCGGCGGCGGCGTCGGCAGCCTTGAAAGCCTGCCAGATAAAGTATCCCGCCACGGCAATGCCGCCGACGGGATTACCGAGCAACAGCAGCGCGACTCCGATGGCGGCCCCGCCTAGGATGTTCTTGGCGGGGTTTGCAATGTCGTCAGCCCTATCAAGGGCCAGATCCACCCATTCTGATTCTGAGCGGCGGGGCAGGGGCTTGAGTGTGGTCATGGCGGTTGAGTGCAAACTTAAGCAGCA
>JAQCKL010000560.1 GCA_027592485.1 Cyanobacteriota bacterium | reverse complement strand
CTCTCGCTGGACTGGTGGGTTTGACAATTCTCTTGATTTTTCTCTCCTAGAAGATTGCCAAGTCGTGTGTATAAATTTTTCAACCCCAGGTGCATTTACTCTGACACTGTTGACTTGCCTCCGACGTTCCACCCTCATCAAGTAGCACATTAGGAATAACCCCGTTTCTACAGACAGAAACAGGTATGGATTGCTGACCTTCAGCATGACTTGATCAGTACGCGACCGAATCCACCCGTTACTCCCGCAAGCAGCGCGGCCAAATCCCCGAGACTGTGAGGGGATTCCCCACCGCGTCAGCTTGGGCTTAAAGGGCTATGGGCTGCCAGGGGGATGCGCTAATCTTGAGCCAGTGTGGTATCCCATCGTGCTCTGACCCCATGGTTGATTCGAACGCGATCGCTGAGCCCGACCCTGCCAACGAGCTGGCGAATGAACTGGTGATTGAGGAGGCCGAAGACAATAGCCCCCTCGACATCGATCCTGACAAGCGGCGGGTCAAAACCGAGAAACAAGATCTCCCCGTTGAGACCCTGGTGAGTTGGGTGAACCGGGGCAAGCTCAACCTACAACCGGATTTTCAACGCAACTTTGTCTGGGACACAGGCAAAGCCAGCCGTCTGGTGGAATCGCTGCTGCTGGATATCCCCATCCCCGTGATTTATGTGTCCGAAGAGCAGCGCCGCACCTACTCCGTGGTGGATGGTCAGCAACGGTTGACCAGCATTTGCTCCTTTGTGAATGGCACCTTCCCCAACGGCCAGAGCTTTAAGCTGTCGGGGTTGCAGGTGTTGACCCACCTCAACCGCAAATCCTTCAGTGCGCTGCCCGAAGAGCTACAGGAGGAGATCCTCAACTTCACCCTGCGGCTGATCATCATCGAAAAAGACTCTGACCCCGACGTGAAATTCGAGGTCTTCGAGCGGCTGAATCTGGGGGCCGAAAAGCTCAACGATCAGGAGGTGCGTAATTGCGTCTATCGGGGCAACTACAACGAGTTGCTGCGGGGCCTCGTGCAAAATCCCCACATGCTCAAGATCATGCGGCAAAAAATCCCCCATCCCCGTATGGCCGATCGCCAACTCATCCTGCGGTTCTTTGCCATGTGGCGCAATACCCACCGCCATTACAAAGGCCCCTTCAAGCGGTTTCTCAATACCGAGATGGAGCAGCACCGCAACCTCACCGAGGAAAACTTGGCGGAGATGCAGGCCGCCTTTGAGAAATCCATTGAAATGGCCGATGCCGTATTTGGGGACAATGCCTTTCACCGATTTAATGTGGGCAGCGCCTATAACCCCAATGGCAACTGGGAAAGCCGTCGCCTGAATGTGGCCCTGTGGGATACATTGCTCTATACCTTCAGCGGCTACGAGCGGGAGGCGATTTTGCCTATTGCCGATCGCATCCGCGAAGAATTTCTCGATGTGATGGTGAATGACGCCAAATTCACCGAATACATCACCAGTTCCACCGACAAAGCTGAGCGCATCCAGTACCGGGCTGAAACCTGGCGACAACGGTTGGATCAATTACTGGGGTTAACCAACGACGAACCCCAGACCTATTCCCTCGCTTTCAAAACCTCTCTCCTAGCGCAGCACCCCACCTGCCACATTTGCTGGAAGCCCATCGAGACGCTAGATGACGCCGCCGTGGCCCACATCCCCGACTATTGGCGCACCAACGACCCGCTGCCCAAAAATGCCCGCCTCGATCACCGCTTTTGTCACAAGTCCAGGAAGGCACCATGACCGTTTGGGAAGTGGATCTCCATCGCACCCCGTTGCAAGACCCGGACGGTAAACCCCTGTGGGAATTGCTGATTTGCGATCGCCCCTTTGACTTTACCTATGGCGCGACCGTACCCCAAGCCGATCTGAATGGGGCTTGGGTGCAAGGGGAGCTGAAACGGGCGATCGCCAAGGCCCCTGCCTTACCCCAATTCCTGGGGGTATTTCGACCGGCGGCCCTGTCTTTGCTGACCGTGGCGGCCCAGGCGGTGAACCTCGTGGTAATTGCCACCCGCCATACCCCCACCCTAAAGCAATGGCTGATGCAGCGATCTCGCTGGTACCCCTCCCAGGCTAATTTTGCGGGGGAAGCGATCGACCTGCTGGCCCTAGAACGGCCTGCCCCGGTGCCGGTACCGGAAGCCCTCTGGGGGGAGCAATGGCAGTTTGCCGCCCTCTCGGCCCAGGACTTTCAGGAGCGACTGTGTCGGGAACCGATTCCGGTGCGCAGCGTGCCGGAAGCATGGCTACCCTTGCAGGCGGGGTTGGCCAGCACCGATCCGATGCCAGGGGTGATCATTGATGGGGGTCGCCGGGCCATGGCCTTGGCCCAATGGCTCCAGGCTCAGTCCCCGGTCTCCCTGCACTACATTGCCGGCGATCCCGACGGGTTGATTTTAGAGGCGGGATTGGTGGAACGCTGGGTGCTGGCCACGGTGTCAGACCCGGAAGTGCAGCAGGGGGCAAAGGTGTTTGGTACCCGCAAACAGGGAAGCCACGGCCTCCATTTTCTGCTGGTGCGCCCTGACGCTTCGGGCATGACCTACACCGGATTGTGGCTCTTGCGAGATTAAACCCCATCCCATTTGAAAACTTGAGTTTTTACCACAGGGCAAACTGCGGGATGGGTGCCAGGGTTTAAAACCCTCGCCCGGTCACCGACAGCCCCCCCAACACCACCGACGGGGTATAGCAGCCCCCATTCCACTCGCCGTCATTGCCCAAAGCCATCAAATTCGAGAGGGCTCGATACACATTCCCCGACACCATCGTGTCCTTGATGCGGCCCTGGATTTCGCCGCCGCGCACGTAATAGCCCAGATCCACGTTAATTGAGAAGTCCCCGGACATCCCCGCCCCATCCCCCAGCATTTGATCCACCACGATCGCCTCATCCAGGCTGCCAATCAGCTCCAACAAAGACTGATTCCCCGGTTGGATCAGGGTATTAAAGAGCCCCGGCGTGGGGGAACTGCCCAAGTCGGGACGGAAGCCATTGCCCGTCGAGCCGCCCCCCAGCTCTCGACCGACGGTGCGATCGGTGTAGAACAGTTGCAAG
>JAQCKL010000022.1 GCA_027592485.1 Cyanobacteriota bacterium | reverse complement strand
GGCACTCACCGGAGATGGGAAATGCTTCTAGCTTATGTCTTAATGCAATTGGCGACTGCTATACCTTCGCCGACGACTACCGACTCCTCGCTGATCTCCTTCTTCAGCAGGACCGTATTATCGAAGCCCAACGCATCCTTGACCTACTCAAAATTCAAGAGTTGGATGAATTCTTGCAAGACGTACAACGTACTGCCCGCACTGCTAGCGGAGTTGAGTATTTGCGGCCCGAAGAGACCATATTGGCCCGTTATAACAATCTGCAGCAGTCTGCCATCTCTGCAGGCCAAACCCTCGCCACCCTCAAAGCCATTCCTGTGGAAGATCGCACGACTGAACAAAGTCAACAGATTAGCGATCTCACTGCCCTGCTCGATGATATCAACGGCGATTTCCGCGACTTTGCCCGTAGTCCAGACATAAGAGCACTAATCGAACAGCTCAGCGTCGAGGCTCAAGATGCCAGTTTACGGTTAAACGAACTTGATCGCCTGCGGGATGAGTTACAGCAGCTCAATGCAGCTATTTTCTATCCTCTGATTCTTGACGATCGCTTAGAGCTGATTATCACCATTCCTGATTCACCTCCATTGCGCCGCACCGTCTATATCAGCCGCGAAGAACTTAATCGGGCCATTCTCGACTTTCGTACCGCTCTGGTCAGCCGCGACCCCGCCATCATAGCCAGTGCCCAAAAGCTCTACGACTGGTTGATTGCCCCCATTGCTGATGATCTAGAAGCGGCTGGAATCGAGACCCTGATTTATGCCCCTGATGGGCAACTGCGATATATTCCGCTAGCTGCTCTCCACGATGGTGAAAATTGGCTAATCCAACGCTACGGTATTCAGAACATTACTGCTGCTGCTGTTACTGACCTAACCACCCCCCGCGAAGGAGAGCTAACTGTTTTGGGCGCAGCCTATGCAGATCGATCCTTGGTGCATACGCCTGAAGTCAACGGCACCAACTATACCTTCCAGGGGCTTCCTGGCGCTGGAGCAGAGGTCGAAGCTCTGCCAGCAGCCAATACATTCTTTGATAACGACTTTAGTCTGGCTAATTTGCGTCCGATTATGGATGACTATACAGTGCTGCATCTAGCTACACATGCCGCATTTGTGCCCGGTGTGCCGGAGGACTCATTTATTTTGTTTGGCAATGGCGACACCCCTACCCTGCGAGATATCGAAAATTGGACTCTGAACGGAGTGGAACTAGTGGTGCTTAGTGCCTGTGAAACGGGAGTTGGTGGGCTGGGTAATGGTGAAGAAGTATTGGGGTTGGGCTATCAGTTTCAGCTCAGCGGCGCTCAAGCGGTGATAGCATCTCTATGGTCCGTAGATGATTTAGGCACCCAAGCTTTGATGACAGCGTTTTACGATGCTCTAGGCTCTGGGTTGAGCAAAACGGAAGCCTTACAAGCAGCACAACTAGCGTTAATTGGAGGGAATCAATCGGCAGGATCGGAAGAGAATCGGGCAATAGCAGTAATGACCCAGACAGCCCCTAGTCCCCAATCAGTGGGATCTAGCCGCTACAATCATCCCTACTACTGGGCTCCGTTTATTTTGATTGGCAATGGGCTTTAAGGCGCAGCCATTCACTCCCGCGCCGCTAAAGGCGCATCCCTTTGCTGCTGCCATAACACCATCAAAATCGCCCCCGCCACACTGGCACTCATGATTCACCAGGCGGAGGCAGTACATCCCCCGTGTCTCAGTCACGGGGGATGTACTGCTCCCCTGTGGGGTTTGAGACCATACAAAATACCCAGATGACAGCACGTTAGTCATCTGGGTATTTGGCGCTATTGCAGCTATCTCAATCCGGCCGGACCCATAGCTCGCACCGAACGTTAGTCGCTGCCTAGGACATGGCTTGAATAATATAGTCGAAGTAAGGCTGGGCCTCTGCTGCATCTTCCTCAGACAGAAGGCCAAGGGATGCTTCCTTCAGGCAGCGGACCGCCTCCGCCATCCCAGGAACGGGGACATCTAGGGCGTTGTACATTTCGCGCACCCCGATCAAGCCGATATCCTCAATAGGGTCCTTGTCGCCCGCCACCAGGCTGTAGGTGACCAACCGTAGATACCAGCCATAATCGCGTAGGCACAGGGCACGCTCCTTTTGGCCAAAGGCATTACCGCCAGGGGCGATAAAGTCGGGTCGCCGCCGCCACAGCTCACCGCTGGCGCGATCAACAATTTTTTTCTCGTTCTCAGATAACGTCTGAGCGATCTGCATCCGACGCTCGCCTGTGCTTAAAAACTCCCGAATGCTTTTGAGCTCACCACTACTGGGGTAGCGCAGCTCGTCGTCAGCATTAAGAATGACTTGGCTAACTACAGACATGATCTTATTGATAGGGGAGATACTGCTAATTACTAGCTAGTGTACAGACTCGGGTCTTCTCAGGAAAGCAATCGGTGGTCTAGGTAACGTCTTGAGCCCGATTTTGCCGAACTCTCATTCAAGAATACTTACATTCCTTTACACTGCCCTCAGAATTGAGTCCGATTGATTGGTCGCTATGGCTGGTGCCAAACCCCGATTATGGTTGCCCATCTGGTTCGCATTGATCTGTATCCGGTGAAGTCCTTGGCTGGGACTACGGTGACCACTGCCCAATTATTGGCCAGTGGTGCCCTAGCGGGCGATCGCGCCTATGCCCTCTTCGACCAGCAGGGGCGATTTGTAAATGCTAAGCGGTATGCCCAGATTCATCAGGTGAGATCGCGCGTTGACGAGACCCTCCAAACCCTGAGCCTCTGGACGGACGCGACGGAAACCGCCATGACCTTTGATCTAGAACCAGATCGGGCCGCCCTAGCAGCCTGGTTCAGCGATTATTTTGGCGAGCCCATCCACCTCCGCCAAAACGATGTGATGGGCTTCCCAGACGATACTGACTCCCCTGGTCCGACGGTGATTAGTACCGCTACCCTGCAAACGGTGGCAGACTGGTTTGGGTTATCCCTTATGGACTGCCGTCAACGGTTTCGCACCAATTTAGAGATCGGTGGGGTGCCCGCGTTTTGGGAGGATCAATTATTTTCTGAGTCCGGTGATCCGGTTCCCTTCCAGATCGGGGCCGTCTCTCTCCAAGGCATTAATCCCTGCCAGCGCTGCATTGTCCCCACCAGGGATCCCGCCACGGGACAGCCCTTCTCAGGATTTCAAAAACGGTTCACAACCCAGAGGGCAGACACCTTGCCGACAACGGTGGCGCGATCGCGGTTTAACCATTTCTACCGGTTAGCCGTCAACACCCGTAGCACCGGCCCAGGTGGCCAAACCCTCACCGTTGGCGACCGGGTCGCGTTGGGTTAAAGATCCTAGGCTGTGGCCATCAGGGGCGCAGCCTGGAGCAAAGTTTGGGTATAGGGATGTTGGGGATCTTCGAAAATTTGAGTAGTGTTACCCAGTTCAACCAATTTCCCAGCCTGCATCACGGCAATGCGATCGCACAGGTAACGGGCTACCCAAAGATCATGGGTAATGAAAATGTAGGTGAGGTCAAATTCCTGCTTCAGATCCAGCATTAGCTCCAGGATCTGGGCCTGGATGCTGGCATCCAACATACTCACCGGCTCGTCACACACCACCAATTTGGGATGGGTAATCAGGGCGCGGGCGATCGCCACCCGCTGTTGTTGCCCGCCGGAGATATCCCCTGGAAACCGATGGATATAGTCCTCCACTGGGGTCAACCCCACCCGCTCCATCAAGGCGCGCACTTGTTTGTCTCGCTCGGGACCGTCGGCAAGACCATGGACCCGGAGGGGATCCCCGATGCCTTGGCCCAGGGTCATCATCGGGTTAAGGCAGGCGTGGGGATCTTGGAACACCATCTGCATCTGTCGCCGCTGCTGCCGCAGCTCCTGGCGAGACAATTGGGTCAGCTCCTGACCCAAAAAGGCGACTCGCCCTGAGGTGGGGCGTACCAATTGCAGAATGCTGCGGGAAAAGGTGCTCTTGCCGCAGCCCGATTCCCCCACCAGCCCGAGGATTTCCCCTGGATAGACATCAAGGGTAACGCCATCGACGGCCTTGATGACGGCGGGTTTTTGGCCGCCGAACAGGCGCGCTAGGGGGTTACTGCCCAAGGCGTAATGTTGCTTTAAGTCCTGCACCTGTAGCAGTGGTGTCTTTTGCCCGGTAGGCACGCTAGGAATGGTCGCCTGTTGGAGATCCACTGCCGCCTTGACCAGCGCCTGGGTGTAGGGATGTTGGGGCTGGCTCAGCACTTGGGAAGCTAGGCCCAGCTCCACCAGTTGGCCCTGATACATGACGGCGACGCGATCGCAGTATTCGGTCACGAGGGACAGATCATGGGAAATCAAGATGAGCCCCATGTTCCGTTCGCGACAGAGGCGGGTCAGTTCTTGCAAAATCTGGGACGAGACCGTGACATCCAAGCTGGTGGTGGGCTCGTCGGCGACGATCAGTTTGGGGTCTAGGACCAAGGCCAGGGCGATCGCCACCCGCTGGCGCATGCCCCCACTAAATTCATGGGGGTACTGGCCCCACCGCTCCGCCGGAATCTTCACCGCTGCCAGGGCCTCTAGGGAGCGGGTTTTGGCCTCCTGACGGGAGAGACCGGGCTCGTGGGCGCGGACGGTCTCTACACAATGCTCCCCAATGGTCATCAGGGGGTCTAAGCGGGTCATGGGATCCTGGAAGACCAGGGACACGGCCTCACCGCGAAAGTGACGCAACTCTTGGGGCGTAAAATCTAAAACCGATTGCCCCTCAAAGGTAACTTGACCCTTTAAACGACTGGTTTTAGGCAACAGCCGTAGGGCAGCTCGGCCTAGGGTACTTTTGCCACAGCCTGACTCCCCCACTAAGCCCAGGATTTCCCCCGCCGTCACCGCAAAGGAAACCGCATCTACCGCCCAGGTACTTTGCCCCGGATAGGCCACACAGAACTGTTCAATCGCGAACAAAGGCTGAGTCATTAGGTATTAAATCGCCGCATCATATAGGCCACCCCAAAGTCCCCATTGGGATGATTTTGCAACTGATCGGCCAGGTTAAACACCTGCGCCGCCAGCTCCGGTCCCAGCTTATCGATGGTGGCCTGCCGTTCGCGCTGGCGGGCATCCAACTCTTTGACCTGGGCCTGCCAGGCGTCGGTAAAGATGTAATGGAGGACGCGATCAAGGGCAAGGGTCTGCAGCATCGGCCATTCTCCCCCATCACACCAATACCCCTGGCAGTTGGGGCAGCGCTCCACGAAAAACTCCGCATCCTGGAGACTCACCCGTCCCCGCACCAGGTAGTGTTTGCACTCAGGGCAAAGGGCCGCACGATTATCCAGGGCCGGAGCCGCGCCGTTTAACGAGAAGGTGCTGGGCAAAACCCCCACTTGAGGATCCGCTTCAGGATCCACCCCCTGGGTGCCTTGCCAATGGCGATACTGCTCTGAGGGAACCCAAGCACCACCACAGTCAGGACAACACTTCGCCTTAGGACCAGCCGGTAGGTGACCGTCAAACAGCTCAACGGAATTCTCTTTGGGACACTGCACGGCGATCGCTTACCCCTTAGGACAGATTGCTCAGACCATTAAATCACCCTAACCCCCATTATTCAGCATCTTCGGGTTCAATCCTCGGGTCCTCCCGGCAAGGTCTGTAGCAAGCCCTGGCCCTGGTTAAGCAGTTGGGTGAGGCGATCGCGCAGCTGTGCCTGCCGCGCTTGACGCTTGACAGACTGTCGGGCCATGGCCAGAAATTGGATGTCGATGGCCACTAACCGCAGAGTACGGCTGATTTCGGTTTGAAAGGCCACCGGGCTAAACGCCTCTGAGCGGGGGGACGCTACCGGCGATAACCCCAAAATCTGCTGTTGGGCTTGGTGCTGTACTTCCGCAAAACGCTGCTGCAAATCACCCCCATCAGGATGAGTGGCGATCACCGCTGCTTGGAGTTGCCGCACCTGGTTTAACCAAGCGACCACCGCTCCATGGGCCATGGTGTTGTCTTTACACATGTGCTGGGTCTGATGGCGGACCCCTTAAGCAGGGGTCGCTGCAATCACTTCAGCAGATTCGGGAGGGGTTTGGGTCACCGTCGGATGGGCCACCAACACCGAGCAGGGGGCATGGTGCATAACGTAGTTGCTGACGCTCCCCAAGAACAGCTCGCTGAGACCTTTACGGCCCCGGTGCCCCACCAAAATCAAATCCGCTGGCCAACTCCCCGCCACGTCACAAATGACGCGACCAGGGTCTCCACTGGTTTGGGTGAATTCTGTGGTGACGCCCTGGGCTTCGGCGGTGCTAACCCATTGACGGAGCTCGTCAAGACAACCCTGCTCATAGGTATCCCAGCGCTTTTGATAGGTGTCCCAAGCCACACTATCCAGGATGGGGTAGTAAGAATGATAGGTCCGGACCGGTAAGCCAGGGCTGTCGGTGTCGTAGGCAGACAGCACATGCACTAGCATCAAGCTGGCCGGCAGTTGCTTGGCTAAGGAAATGGCTTGCTCAAGCACGACATGGCTGGCAGCGGAGTGATCAAGGGCAACGAGAATTTTGCGATACATAGGGCCTCCTGGGTTGATATGGGTAGCCCTGGCCTGTCGCGGATCCCGATATCAGCATCCCTAAGTTTGCAGCGATAACACCGTGGGGTGATTCAGCGACCTGTCGGATCTCATTGAAGGGTCATTGGGGTAGGGGCTGAAACCACAGGCAAGCGCTCAGGGGAGATGGAGACCGTGGCGATGCCAAGTTGTAGATGGAACATCTTCATTATAGGAAGGAACCCAGCGACCGCTGCCGGTGCTTAACATGCGATCGCATCACGCCGATCTCACCCCAACCATATTCGCCACCGCCGCTCCCAGGCCCAGCCGCTCCCAGGCAGCCCCAAGAACATTCCTGCTGACTTGAGACAATGATTTAACGTCCCGAGAGCTTCACCAGACCAATGCCGCCAAAATACAAAAACAACACGGCTCCCCCCAAAAGACTCTGGGTCACCGGGTCAGTGGAAGGGGTCAGCACGGCCCCTAGGACAGCTGCTCCCAGCAAAACATAGCGCCACCCCTTCACCATGGTGTTAGAGTCAACGATGCCCAACAGGGCCAGGAGCAATTGCAAGACCGGCACCTGAAAGGCAAGGCCGGTACTGAACAGCAGCAAGAGGATGAATTCAAAATAGCGATCGATGGACCAGAGCTGCTCCACCACATCAGCCCCGTAATTGATGAAAAAGTTGAGCGCCGCTGGAATTAAGGCCAGGTAGGCAAACCCTAAACCCGCAAAAAACAGCACGCTGGACCCCAGCACAATCGGCCCGATCAACCGCCGTTCCCGCCGGGTTAACCCCGGCGTCACGAACATAATGATCTGGTAGAGGATAAAGGGACTGGCCACCAGTAAACCGCTGTAACCCGCCACCTTCATCGAGACAAAAAAGTATTCCCCTGGCGATAACTGCAGGAATTTTGCACCCTGAGCCGGGATCTCCAAGAGTTCCACAATGCGCTTAACCACCACAAAGCAGCCGACGATCGCGACCCCCACCACAATCACCGAATACAAGAGGCGTTGCCTCAGCTCATCCAGATGATCAAATAGCGACATCTCCACATCGCCGGGGACTTCGTCGAGAAAATCCTCTGCAGTCACAACTGCATCAGTGGTATCAGTGGCAGGGAGAGAAGCCTTGGGGGGAGAAGAGGTCATCGCTTCGCAATCACGGGATAAGGGCCAAGTGGATTCATTCTAAACAACATGCCCGAACGCTACTGCGCTTCGCTAACGGGAGTGGTGCCATTGGCACTGGTATCGGGGGTAAAGGTTTGACTTTGAACGGCACCCGGCTTGCCCATCGGCGTTTCGGCATTTCCATTGAAGGAAACCATGACTGCACCCGCATTGCCAGCCGTGATTGTCAGCTCATCTTGGGCGGTCCAGGTTTCAGCCGTGCCGTTGGCCAAAATCCCTTCATAGGTCACCTCCCCGTCCACTGTTACTCGCATCCAGGCATCACCGGTCAGGTTGACGTTAACGGTAATGGGTAACGCTTGCGCTACCGGAGCGGTCTCGACCGGTTCTGGGGATTCAACCGGGGTGGCTTCAGCGATGGGATCAGGGGGATCCGAAGCGGCGGGTCGACTGGACAGGCTCGCCGTCACCAGGGGAACCATGGCCCAAATCCCCACCCCAACTGCGGCAACGAGGGCAACGCCCCCGAGCCAGAGCCCCACCCGACCACCCGCAGCGCGGATAGAAGGGGTGGCTTCTGTCACGACCTTGAGGCGATATTGATCGGCCTTGGCGACCACCCCTTCCACTTCGCCGCTTTTAGCTTGCTCTGGATTCGGGAGGACAGAGACTAGGGTGGCATCAAATTGCTGGGCCAACTCGCGACCATCTAATCCCAAGGCATCTCCATAGCGGCGGATAAACCCTTGGATAAAGACGGGCTCTGGCAAAGATTCAATGTCGGCCAATTCTAGGGCTTGGAGCATGGCCGGACGAATGAAAATTTGGGTGGCCACTTCCTCAGCCGTGCGGTTCTGTTCTTTACGCACGCTCTGGAGGTAAAGCCCTAGACTCGATAGCTGTTCCTGTTGGGCGGGGGTCAACTTACTCACAAGGCCTCATTGGGGCAGGTTTGCAAAGTTCTGTAACGGACGCATTGGTGCCCATTGTAAGGGGAAACGGCCTGCCCTTGGAAGCTTTGTCGGGTCAAGAGTGGCCTATAGCTGGGATAGGCGCTGGGCAACTTCCGGATTGTAGAGCCGTAGGTAATTCCAATAACCGCCAAATACTGATCTCACATAGCCTCGAGTTTCATCGAAGGGGATGCGATGGACAAACTCATCGGCATCGGCATAGTTACGGCGGTCGACCCAATCGGCCACATTGCCAGGACCCGCGTTATAGCTGGCCACAGCATAGAGGGAATGGTTGTCGTATTCCCGATGGGTGTAGTCCAGATACCAGGTGCCCAGGTTGATATTGTCTTCTGGGTCTTCGAGATTATTGATGGCGATACCAGTTTGGCCTTGGATCCAATCAGCGGTATCGGGCATGACTTGCATTAGGCCCGTAGCCCCCACCACCGAGCGAATTTTGGGCTCAAAGCGAGACTCCTGGCGAATCAGGGCCATCACCAATAAGGGATTCAACTGTCGCTGGGCCGACCATTGGGCAATGATCGGGGCATAGGGAAAGGGATAAAGGGTCTGACCATAGGCAGGGTGGTCTTTGAGGGTTTTGTAAACGGCTTGCTCTTCAGGGGTCTCGCGCCAGGCCAGGCTAGAAATCATATAAATACCGTCGAGGTTATCCCCCACCCCTAGCCGCATCACCCCATCGGTAAATTGTTCTTCGACGGTGGGGTCTTCGCGGTTGGTAAATTCCACCTGCCACTGGGTCCAAGCATCTTGGTCTTGGCCGAGGCGATAAAGCTCCTGTAGGGTGTCCGATCCCGCTGGCAGGGGGGTTCGTTGACTGGGCAGGCGGACCTCGGGTTGGCGCGATCGCACCGTTTCAAAATCCCCTACATCCCAACCGAGATATACAGCGGAGCGCCAGGCATAGTAGCTCTCTGGATAGGCTTTGAGCACCTGATTAAAGCTAGCCTGGGCCGCAGCGGCTTGTCCGGCGCGGATCTGCCATTTGCCGGCCCAAAATCCCGCTTCGGGTGCTTCTTCACTGTCAGGATTCTCCTTCAGCAGTTGCTGGGCCCACTGCACTGCCCCAGACCAGTTGCCAGCCTCAGCCGCCCCATGGGCATAGCGCAGCCGTAACTGGGCGGCAGCCTCAGAATCACTGTATTGGCTGAGGACCGACTGGGTTGCCTTTTGGGCGGAGTCGCTGCTGCCAAGCTCTCTCAAAATCGTACTCTTGACCCAGAGGGCTTCGGCGGCTCGGTCAGGGAAACTGGCAACCACCCGATCCAGCAAGGTTAGGGCAGTGGCGTTATCGACTAAATTGGCTAGCTTTAAAATACCTTCGGCGGTTTCTGGGGCCTCAGGAAATTCGGCGATCAGCTGCTCATAGCGGGCGATCGCGACGGGGCGATTTTGACCGATTTGGGTACCCCGCGCCGCCCGGTAGCGATTCTGGGGGGTGGCGGGGGCTTGGCTGTAAGCTTTGCCTGCGGCCCCATAGCTTTGCCGTTCCCAGTAAGCAAACCCCACCGCTTGCCAGTCTGCGGGGGTGAGTTGTGCCCCATGGCGCTCCACCAGATAATCAAGCTGGGAGATCAGCTCGGGATGGGTAATGCCATGGCGGGCCAGAATCAGGCCCATCTCTTTGCCATCGGGGCGATCGGGCGTATTGGCCAAACGGTTATAGGCCACCTCTACGGAGCGGGGATGGGCAGGCAGCGTCTCTAGTAATTGGTCCCAGTACTGGGGATCCTTCAGGCCCAATTGATACAGGGCTTCCCCAGCAGCAACAGTCTCCCCATGGGTTGCGACCACCGATTGCCATGCCTTCTGGGCCGCTTCTGGTTGACCCGAGGCGTTAAGGGCCTGCCCCCGTTTAACTAAAACCAGGGGGGCCAACACTGGGTAGTCTTGTTCTAAATTTTCGAGCAGGGGCAGGGCTTGTCCCCCGTTACCCTGGGCAATCAAATCTACCGCCCGTAAATAGCGGGCTCGGGGCTGCTCGCCAGAGCGGCGCGATTCAGCGATTTCTTCCAGGGCGACGGCTCGCTTTTCCGGATGCTGGAGGGCTAAGGCCAGCACAGGGGATATCTCAGAACCCTCACCCGTCATCCAGTCTGCTTGGGACTCTTTGTCTTGATGGACTGCGGTTGATGGGGATCGGGATAGCCAACCGGCCCCATTGGCGAGGGCTATCACCATGCCAACGCTGACGGTGCTGACCGCCGCGATGGCCACCCAAGGTAATCCGTTGCGCCAACGCTTGCCCATAACATCCCTGCTTTACATACTGTGATGTCCCCTAGCTGTTTTAGCAGACTTATCTCAATCTCAGCTGAGTCCGGCGCTACGGGTTACCGAATCCAGCGATTGCCCAACCGTACAAGCTGTGATCTAAATTGATTCAGGGTACATAATTTCAACTATCTCTACACCACTGCAACAGCATCAAATTTTTCATGGATCTTCAAGCATCGAACCAACAGCTCCTCGATTGGACCGGCGATTGTTTAGCAGTAGGGCTCTCAGCGGCCGATGTCCCCCTTGCTGGGGAGATAGCCACCCTTGATCAACAGCTATCAGGCTTGGTCCAAGACCTGATTGATGAGGCGGAGTTTACAGGGAAGTCCGGCACCACCGCAGTGATGCGCGTCGGCAAAACGGGCTCTATCCGCAAGCTGGTGCTGGTGGGATTAGGGGAGTTGAGTGATTTGACGGTGGATGGCCTGCGGCGAGCCGCAGCTAGTGCGGCCCGAGTAGCCAAACGAGAAAAAAGTCGGACCCTAGGGCTGTCTCTAGGGAACGGTAATGGCGCAGTTGATGCCGCCATTGCCGCCCAAGCCCAGGCGGAAGGGGTGATTTTGGCCCTAGCGGAAGACAACCGCTTTAAATCTGAAACCGATGCCAAGGTGGTGGTAGAGCAGGTTGACATTTTAGGACTGCCCAACCAGGCTGCGGCCCTACAGCGAGGCCAACAGATCTGCGACGGGGTGATTTTGGCCCGAGAGCTGGTGGCGGCCCCCGCCAATGTGGTCACCCCCCAAGCTTTGGCCGACACCGCCCAAGCGATCGCCACCGACCATGGCCTTGAGCTAGAAATTCTCGAACAAGAGGCCTGCGAAGCTTTGGGTATGGGAGCTTTCCTGGGGGTGGCCAAGGCCTCTGATTTGCCCCCCAAGTTTATTCACCTCACCTATCGTCCCAGCGGCACTCCCCGCCGCAAGTTGGCCATTGTGGGTAAGGGGCTCACCTTCGATTCCGGTGGCCTCAACATCAAGGCCGGGGCGGGCAGCATGATCGAAATGATGAAGTTTGACATGGGGGGAGCCGCTGCAACCCTGGGGGCGGCTAAGGCGATCGCCCAAATCAAGCCCGATGTGGAAGTCCATTTCATCAGCGCCGCCACTGAGAATATGATCAGTGGTCGAGCCATGCGGCCCGGCGATATTCTGACCGCCTCTAACGGCAAAACCATTGAAGTCAACAACACCGATGCCGAAGGTCGCCTCACCCTGGCCGATGCCCTGGTGTTTGCCGAAAAGCTAGAGGTGGATGCGATCGTTGATTTGGCCACCCTGACCGGGGCTTGTGTGGTGGCCCTCGGGGATAACATTGCAGGGCTCTGGAGCTCCGATGACACCCTCGCCCAGGATCTACAGCAGGCGGCTCAAACCGCTGGGGAAAAATATTGGCAAATGCCCCTAGAAGACAAATACTTTGATGGCCTTAAGTCCATCGTGGCGGACATGAAAAACACCGGTCCCCGCTTTGGGGGAGCGATTACCGCCGCCCTCTTCCTCAAGCAATTTATTCGATCGGTCCCCTGGGCTCACCTGGATATTGCGGGTACCGTCTGGACCGAGAAAGAAAATGGCTATAACAGTCCCGGTGGCACTGGTTTTGGGGTCCGTACCCTCGTTAATTGGGTGCTGTCTTGAACCCCTTGACTTTATTAACCCGTAGCCCTGACTACAATCTGCAAGGCGGTGACCTCGTATGTCATAAGGGTGTCTTGATTCCCTGGCAGGAGGTTGATTGTGCTGTTTGATGCCTATGAACCTGGCGATTTTTTCGATGAGTTGTTTCTAAACAAGCGCCAGCCCCGCCCTGAATCGGCCCTGCTGATTGAGCGGATCAATACCCTTTCACTAGAGGACTTGAAGCAGCGTCAGCAGGTGGCCCAGAACACGCTGTTTAAGCTGGGGGTGACCTTCAATGTCTATAGCGATAGCGAAGGGACCGAGCGTATCTTTCCCTTTGATATCGTGCCTCGGGTGGTGTCGGCAGCAGAATGGGCCTGGCTAGAGCGGGGACTCAAACAGCGGATCGAGGCCCTCAACTGCTTTCTCCATGATGTCTACAACGAGCAAAAGATTATTAAGGATGGGGTGATTCCTCGCCATGTGGTGGAATCGGCCCCTGGTTTTTTGCAGCCCTGCCTGGGGTTACAGCCACCCCAGGGGATTTGGTGTCATATCACGGGCACGGATCTAGTGCGCGATCGCGATGGCAGTTGGTACGTACTCGAAGACAACCTACGTTGCCCCTCGGGGGTGTCTTACGTGCTAGAAAATCGGCGGGTGATGAAGAGTACCTTCCCCCAGTTGTTTTCGGTGCTGGACATTCAGCCAGTGGATGACTACCCCAGTCAACTGCTGGAAACCCTGCTGAACTTGGCCCCTGCGGCCCAAAGCGAACCCAAGGTGGTGCTGCTCACCCCAGGCACCTATAACTCCGCCTATTTCGAACATTCCTTTTTGGCCCAGCAAATGGGCACGCAACTGGTGGAACCGCCGGATCTGGTGGTGGCCGATGGCTACCTCAAGATGCGCACCACCAAGGGACTGCAGCAGGTGGATGTGATTTATCGTCGTATTGACGACGACTTCATTGATCCCCTGGCGTTTCGCCCCGATTCGCTGCTAGGCATCCCTGGCTTGATGGAGGTCTACCGCCAGGGTCGGGTGGCGATCGCCAATGCCCTGGGCACCGGCGTCGCCGATGACAAGCTGGTATATGCCTATGTCCCTGACATGGTTCGCTATTACCTGGATGAAGAGCAACTCATCCCCAACGTCCCCACCTATCTGTGCGAAGACCCGAAACAACAGCAGCATGTGTTGACTAACCTCGACAAATTAGTCGTGAAAGCCACCAATGCCTCTGGGGGCTACGGCATGTTGGTGGGTCCCCAATCCACCCCCGAGCAACAGGCCGAATTCGCCCAGTTGATCCAGCAAAATCCACGGGGCTATATCGCCCAACCGACCCTCTGCCTCTCCAGGGTGCCGACCCTAATTGAGGACAAGTTTGAAGGCTGCCATGTGGATCTACGACCCTATATCCTTTATGGCAAAGAGGTCCATGTGAATCCCGGCGGGTTAACGCGGGTGGCCCTCAAAAGAGGCTCCCTGGTGGTCAACTCCTCCCAAGGGGGCGGCAGCAAGGATACTTGGGTGGTCAAAGCCGAACCCGGTGAGTAAAGTTTGAGTTTTGAATTTTGAATTCAAAACTCCACCCAATCCCTATCCACCAACTGACCCGTAGGGCGCAAGGGTTTGCGCCCCTACTGCCTTTACTCCCCAAACCCTTTACTCCCCAAACCCTTCCACCCTCCATTCCCCTATGCTGAGCCGTGTTGCTGCCTCGATCTACTGGATGAACCGCTACGTGGAGCGGGCCGAAAATGTGGCTCGCTTCGTGGATGTGAATCTGAACCTGCTGCTGGACTGTCCCCCTGGGGTGACCCAGCAGTGGGAGCCCTTAGTGGTCACCACCGGGGATTTAGAGCTGTTCAAAGAGCGCTATGGGGAAGCGACAGAAGCAAATGTGCTGCAATTTCTCACCTTTGACAGCAGTTACCCCAACTCGATTTTGTCCTGTCTAAAGGCGGCGCGGGAAAATGCCCGCTCGGTGCGCGACATTATTTCGTCAGAAATGTGGGAACAGGTGAATGCGTTTTACCTGATGGTGAATGAAGCGGCTCAATTGGGTTCCTTGGCCAATGTCCATGAGTTTTACCCCAAGGTGAAGCTGGCCAGTCATCTGTTTGCCGGGGTAATGGACGCCACCATGACCCACAACGAAGGCTGGAACTTTGGCCATCTAGGACGGCTCCTGGAGCGGGCTGATAAGACCGCCCGCATCTTAGACGTGAAGTACTACATTCTGCTGCCGTCGGTGAAAGCGGTGGGCACGCCCTTGGATGATCTGCAATGGATTGCCCTACTCAAGTCCGCCAGCGCCTATGAGATGTATCGCAAGTGCCAGCAACGGATTACCCCTGTTGGGGTGACAGAGTTCTTGATTCTGAATCGGGAGTTTCCCCGCTCCATCCAGTTTTGTTTGTTGGCCGCAGAACAGTCGTTGCGACAAATTTCGGGGACCACCTCTGGGACTTGGCACAGTAGCAGCGATCGCGCCCTAGGCCGACTGCGCTCTGAGCTGGAGTACACCACCATTGAGGAGGTGGTCAAAGACGGCCTCCATGAATTTTTGGACCGATTCCAGAGCCGATTGAATGGGGTGGGCGCAAGCATCTTCGAAAACTTCTTCTCCTTAGAAACCGCATAAGCTCACTCAGGCGGTGCCAATCTAGCGGTTCTCCGGCTTTGGCCCCTGGATCACCAGATGGCCCAGCTTCGGTGACCAGAAGCCCTCTCGACCCTTGAAATAAGCCACATCCTTGCACTTGCCTCGACGATGGGCAACTACGGAACAGCGCAGCATTTCTTTCTGCTGCCCGTCCTTGACATAGCCATAGCGCTCTAGCCAAGCCCCACACTTGGGACACAGGTGGTCTGTAAAGGCTTGGGGATCCGCTGGACGCTGGGCATAGGGCAGCTCATGGCACTTTTTGGCGGCATTCCAGAACATCACCGCACCGCACCCCGGCACCTCGCACTTGAGGAAATGTTTGGCCTTCATTTTTTTAGATCGGGATGGCACCTTGCGCATCAACTGCTGACATTTCGGGCAAGCCACCTTGCTGGTTTGGCCGGGGGAGAGCGGATTGGCTGCCGTGGCAGTAGCCGAGGCTGTAGGAGTCAAGGTTGCAGCGATCGAAGGACTAGGGCTTATCGATGCCCCCGTACGGGCAGGAAGGCTGCTGATCTTGGCTTGGGCCGTACACAGGGCAGGGCCAAAATAGTCCCGATGCCATTGGGTCAAATAGGTTTCCCAATTTTGTTGCCCTGAGGCGATTTCATCCAAAGCCGCTTCCATTTGAGCGGTAAATTCTGGCTGAATCAGGTATGGCAATAGGGTCTCTAAAGCGGCATCCAGATCCAGCCCTAGGGCGGTGGGTTGCAATTTACCTTTGATTAATTCCACATACTGGCGTTGTCGCAGGGTCTTGATGGTAGGGGCATAGGTGCTGGGTCGGCCAATCCCCTGCCGCTCCATCAGTTGCACCAGCTTGGGTTCGCTATAGCGTAGGGGCGGCTGGGTTTGCTTGGCTTCGGCGGCAGCTTGGCCCAGGGTAAGGGGTTGATTCTTGTTGAGTGCTGGCAGTTGGGTGTCGGCGCTGAGGTTGTTCCAGTAGCGGGTATAACCGGCAAACTCCACCAGTTGCCCTCGCGCTTCCCAAAAGACTTCCCCCGACTGGGTGACGATCCGGGTCTTACGTAACCGGGCCGGACAACATTGGGACGCCACTGCCCGCCGCCAGATTAAGTCGTAAAGCTTCCCCTGATCCGCAGGCAGGGTTTTGTCTAGCAGCGTTGGGGTTTGGGTCACCTCCGTAGGGCGAATCGCCTCATGGGCCACTTGGGCTCCCTTGGCGGCACGATGCCGGACAACGCGCTGGGGCACATTATCTGGATCATGGGTTTGCAAATAGGTTTGAACGGCGGTTTTGAACGGTGCCGCCAGTTCCACAGAGTCGGTACGCATGTAGGTGATCAGTCCCGCTTCGTAAAGGGCCTGGGCGACCTTCATGGTGTGTTCGGGACTGAAGCGCAACTTCGCGCCAGCGGCCTGTTGCACCGTGGAGGTAATAAAGGGGGGCGGCGGCGACTGTTGGGTGGTTTTGCCGGTAATGCTGACCACTTGATGGGGGCAGGCGCGGGCGATCTCGACCAGCCGATCCGCTTCAACCTGACTGGTGACGCGATCTGATTCAGGGACTTTTTCGATGGCCTTTTCAGCGGCAGGTTGGTTTTTGGGGGAAGACTTTTCCGGGCTTGTGGCCGCTTTACCTGGCTTTGGCTCGCTCGACTGACGACGGTAGAAGGCTTTGAAACCTTCCTGATAGGAAACGCTGACGCTCCAGTAGGGCTGGGGGGTAAAGGCTTGAATGTCGCGTTCCCGTAAACACAGGAGATGCAGGGTGGCACTTTGGACCCGACCCATGGATTTTGCGCCATTATTCAGGGGCCACACCACATGGCGGCTGCCCTTGTAGCCCACCAATTTATCAAGGCAGTCCCGCGCCCGACCGGCGGCAATCAAGGCTTGATCAAGCTGGCGAGGATGGGCGATCGCAGCGCGGACAGCGGCGGGGGTAATCTCGCTGTATACCACCCGCTGAGGCTGCTTCAGCCCCAGGGCCTGTTGTAGATGCCAACCAATGGTTTCCCCTTCGCGATCGGGGTCAGTGGCAATGTAGACGGTGTCCGCTTGCTTGGCTGCCTGGCGTAGGCTGGCCAGCACTTGCTTGGCCTTGGGGTTGCGGGGAATGTAATGACAGTCAACGGTATTCCCGTTGAGCTCAAAGCCGAGGGCATCTTCCCCCTGGTTGGCCAGCTCCCGCACATGGCCCATACTGGCTTTGACCACCCAACCCGCCCCTAAGATTTGGCTCAGCTTTTTGAGCTTGCCGGGACTTTCGATTAGTAGGAGCTTGGTCATGGCGTTTTTATCCTCCTACCAGTAGCAATCTCACGACGGCCTCAAGTAGGCGAGTAGTACACATGAATTATATAGACAGGAAGAGATAGTTCGCTATTTAATGGCTGGGTAGCTGAGTTAGCATCGATCATGCCTCTCAGTTCCTTCGATCCAGCTAGACTATTGGCTGCATGCTGTTGTTCTAGATGCAGTTTGAAATGAGTTGCTTAAGTCCAACTTGATAATTGCAATTACTTAAGGGGATTAAAAGAACATCTAAGCTTTTAAATCTGAAGGGATATCAGTTATTTGAACTTCGAGAAATTTTAACACTAAAGAATTTTTCTAATCCAAATGAATATAAGAGCGAGTAAACCTGAAGCTGGCAGCATTTTACTGGTTGATGATAAACCCACAAATCTCAAGGTCTTGTCAGAGTCGCTGCGTCATGAGGAATGGGTGATCCTCGTAGCCCCTGATGGCGAATCAGCCCTTGAGCAAATTGCCCTGTCGACACCCGATCTCATCCTGCTCGATATACGCATGCCAGGTATTGATGGTTTCGAAACTTGCCAACGGCTAAAAAATAATCCTGATACAGCTTCAATACCTATCATTTTTATGACTGCTTTATCGGATACCTTCGATAAGGTCAGAGGATTCCAAGCTGGTGCTGTTGACTACATCACTAAGCCCTTTCAGAAAGATGAAGTCATGGCTCGAGTCAAACTCCACTTTCGATTGCATCAGCTTGCTCAGCAGTTACAGCAGAAAAATCGACTCCTAGAAATTGAAATTCAAGAGCGCCAAGAAGTGGAAGAGTCCTTAAGGCTAGAACAGCAAAAGTCAGAAAGGCTATTGCTGAATATCTTGCCTCAGGAGATCGTGAATCACTTAAAGCAATTCCAAGGGTCCTTGGCAGAGCGGTTTGATGAAGCCACTGTCTTATTCGCAGACATTGTTGACTTCACTACCATGGCTGCTGAGATGAGACCGTTAGAGTTAGTTAATATGCTTAACCAAATTTTTTCGGCTTTTGATCGCTTGGCTGAAAAATACGGCTTGGAAAAGATTAAAACTATTGGCGATGCCTACATGGTCGTTGGCGGTCTACCAGTATCGCGTCCAGACCATGCACAAGCTATTGCTGAAATGGCTTTAGAAATGCAGCAGGTCATTCAGACTTTTTCGCGGTCGGACGGTCACCCCCTGCAACTCCGCATTGGCATTAAGAGGATGTTTGAAAAGTCGGTCTTGAAGTAATAAAAGCTCTCAGGGTATAAGTTGCGACAAGTA
>JAQCKL010000559.1 GCA_027592485.1 Cyanobacteriota bacterium | reverse complement strand
TGGCACTCACCGGAGATGGGAAATGCTTCTAGCTTATGTCTTAATGCAATTGGCGACTGCTATAGAGGGCAATATCGGCATCGCGCAGCACATCAGTGGCGGTTTGATAGCTAGAATTGCCCAGCACAATGCCAATGCTGGTTTTGACGAAAATTTCCCGTTCGCCCAACCCCAGGGGCTGTTGAAACTCCTGTAACAGCCTTTTGGCTAACCGAACCGGCGTTTTCACATCGAAAATACTTTCTACCAGCACCACAAATTCATCGCCGCCGAGGCGAGCGGCTTGATCGGCGGGGCGAATCAGCGATCGCAGTCGCTGGGCGACCTGGGTCAAAACCTGATCGCCCACTGCATGGCCGAGGCTGTCGTTAATCACTTTAAAGTGGTCGAGGTCTAAAAATAGCACCGCAAAGTTTTGCCGCCGAGAGGCTTGGGTGCGCTGAATCAGCCCTGTGATTTTCTGGGTGAGAAAATCGCGGTTAGGTAAATCGGTGAGGCTGTCGTGCAGGCTGTTGTAGCGTAGTTGGGCTTCATCCTGCTTGCGCTGGCTCACATCGCGAAAGACCACTACCCCGCCCAAAACCTGGCCGGTGTCGTTTTGCAGGGGGCGACCCGATACCTCTAGATAAATCCCCTGGGGGCACCGCTCATTGCGAAGAATAACCTCCATGCGATCAAAGGCTGATCCTTGCGCCGCTCGCCAGAGGGGGATCTGCGCTGGTGGGCAGGGGGTATTGTCGGGTAGGTAAATGCCCCAATGGGAGCCCCAGTTCTCGGGGTTAGGGGTGCTGGGCAATTCGGTCAGGGTGATTTGTGCCGCCGCTGGGTTTTGCAGAATGATCTCCCCGGATTGATTCGCCACCAGTACGCCATCGGCCAGGCTATTGAGGATGGTTTCTAGCAGGTTGGTCTGTTCCTGAAGTTCCTGGGTGCGCTGGTGCACTAGGTTTTCTAGATCTTCGTTGAGCTGTTGGAGGGCCAGTTCGGCCTGTTTGCGATCGGTGACATCGGCGATGTAGCCCACTATTTCCAATGGGTTGCCCTGCTCGTCCTGCAGGAGTCGCAGTTCATCTTGCACCCAACGGTAATGACCCCATTTATCAAGGAGGCGGTATTCGTGGGTGTGATATGCCTGACCAAATAGAGCTGAGAGGCCGCTCAATACCCGATCGACATCCTCAGGGTGCAGATGGTTCAGCCAAAATCCTGGTTCATGCAGCCACTCCTCGGGGGTGTACCCTATAGCGCTGGCCACTTTGCTTAGGACACCTAGGACCGCTCTGATCCCTAGCGCAGAAGCAAAGTGGCTCGCAGTCTTGTCCTAACCGGACTGGCGACTGCTATAAAACCCGCTGTATATTTTCACTGATAAAGGTACAGCTGAAATCGCCTGTGGGCTGGCAGGTATAGATCACGGCGGGGCTAGCCGACAGCAGAAACTGTAGCCGCTCTCGCAACCGTTGCATCTCTTGTTCAACCCGTTGCCGCTCGCTGATATCGCGGAAAATCCCCTGGGCTACCCACCGACCATTGATCTCGATCAGCGTGGCACTAATCTCTACGGGGACCTGGCGGCCATCTTTGCACAGTACAATATCGGGCCTCGGCGGATGGCTCCCCTGCCTGATCAGGGTCGCAAAATTAGTCTTGGCACTGGCGAGGGTTTCTGGAGCATGGATCTGAGCCATGGGCATGCCCAGCAATTCCTCCCGGTCATAGCCCAAAAGGGCTAAGCCTTGCTGGTTCACATCCAAAATGTAGCCCCCTTGATCGGCCATCAGAATGGCATCGCTGGCCCCTTCCATCAGCCGCCGATAGCGGGTTTCGCTCTCCTGTAGGGCCGCCTCCGCCCGCTTGCGATCGGTAATGTCAAAATTGACCCCAACCGCTCGAATCACCTCCCCTTCAGAATTCCACTCATGGAAGGCATAGGCCTTAATATGGCGCACTTCTCCACTGGGGTGCACGACCCGAAACTCAGTATCGTAGGGCCGTTCCTGCCTGACCGCTTGGTCAGATACGGCCTGGGCCAAGGCCAGGTCGTCGGGATGAACCCGTTGCTCCCAGTCGACCAGGGTACCGCCAAAATCCTGGGGCTTGATACCGTAGAGCTCGCACATGCGGTCATCCCAAATCAGGCGATTTTGGGTGATATCGTACTCCCAAATTCCAAATCGGCCCGACTGTAAAGCCAGGGTCAGCCGCTCTGACAGTTGTCGCAGTTGCGTCTCTTGTTGTTTCAGTTTGGTGATATCGCGCAGGATGCCAGCAAAGGCCATGGGTTTCCCGGTGTGGGGATCGTGAATGGCAAAGGCACTGTGGAACATGGGGATGGCCACCCCGGTGTGCAAATGGCGCAGCCGTACTTCCCCCTGCCAGGTTTCTCCTCGGCGCAGGGGGGGCAGCACGGTACGGGTGATCTGGGGCCAATCTTCGGGGAAATGAAAATCTGCAATGGTATGGCTCGTAATGTCGGCGGTGTCGTCTAACCCCACCATCCGTCGCCCGTCCCGGTTCAGATAGGTCATGGTGCCCTCTGGGGTGGCCGTGGCGATAAAGTCGGTGCTGTTTTCTATCAGGGCCACCAGCATTTGGCGCTCAGCCAGGGCTTGCTGGAGCTGCCCATTGGCCTGCTGTAGATCTGCCGTGCGGGCTTCCACCTGGCTCTCTAGGGTTTGGTTGAGTTGTTGCAGGGCCAGGGTGGCGGTTTCTCGCCCCATCTCGGCACTCACTCGGGCCGCAAAAATCGCAGTATGTCGGTGGCCCGCTGGGGGTAAGCCAGCGGTTTAGAGTCGATCACGCAGAGACTGCCGAGGGTGTCTCCGGCCAGATTGGTGAGCCTAACCCCCAGGTACGACTCGGCTCCGATCTCCTTCAGCAGAGGGTTGTTGGGAAACCGCTGCTGGATTCCCTGGGGGCAACTATAAATGCCCTCGGCCATGGCGAGACCGCAGGGACTTTGGCACAAACTGCCGGAAAAATTGGACTGAAGTTCACCTTTAGCCCAAAAGGCATATAGCAGTCGCCAATTGCATTAAGACATAAGCTAGAAGCATTTCCCATCTCCGGTGAGTGCCAT
>JAQCKL010000021.1 GCA_027592485.1 Cyanobacteriota bacterium | reverse complement strand
TGCCTTGAGGCGCTCCTGACTTGCTTTGGGAACGCCTTTTTTTAGCTTGCTAGTCTAAACTCCAGTTAGAACGCGCCGCCCAACAGCAAAAGGCCCAGCAGTTGATTCACTCCGGGGCGGCGGGGTTGGCGGCACTGATCCAAACCAGCGACGCTGCCCAAGTGGTTCTCGTAGTAGATCAGTTTGAGGAAGCCTTTACCCTCTGTCAGGACCCAGTCGAACGGCAGCAATTCTTTGCCACGCTGCTGGGGGCATTGGCCGAAACGCCGTTGCGGTTGATTGTGGCCATGCGCGCCGACTTTGTCGGTAAATGCTTTGAGCAGGAGTACAGCGGTCTGGCGGACAAGGTGCAGCGCCACCTGGAAGCGGTGCTGCCCATGACCCCAGCGGAACTCACCCAAGCCATTACCGCCCCCGCCAAACAAGCCGGTCTCAGCCTAGAACCGGGCCTGGTGGAAACCCTGCTCAAAGACGTGGCCTCCGCCCCCGGCAGCTTGCCCCTACTGCAATACACCCTGACGGAACTGTGGCAGCACCGCCAGGAGAATCAACTGAAGCTCTCGACCTATGCCCAACTAGGGGGCGTCACTGGCACGTTGAAGCAGCGGGCCGATCAGGTCTATGAGGCGTTGACACCCGAACAGCAACAAACCGCCAAGCACATCTTCCTAAACCTAACCCAGTTGGGGGAAGGGGCCGAAGACACCCGCCGTCGCATTAATCAGGCCAGTTTGGTCTCAGCAAACCATTCTGCTGAACAGGTGGCGATTGTGGCCAAGCAACTGGCCGACGCCAATTTGGTGGTGACGGATGAACGGGTGGAACTGGATGGTCAACGCAGTGGCACGGTGGATGTGGCCCATGAAGCGCTGATTCGCAACTGGCCAAAGTTACGACATTGGCTGGATGAGAATCGAGATTTGCTCAGGCAGCAGCGGAAGATTGAGCTGGCGGCGCAAGAGTGGCAGCAGCAGGGCAAGCAAAAACAAAAGGGGTATCTGCTACAGGGGCGACAACTTGCTGATGCCAATCGTTTTCGCAAGGACCATTCCAAGCTCTTTCCCCTCTCGCCGAATGCCGAAACCTATCTCAACCAAAGCCTCGCAACCCAACGAAATACTCGCTTGAAGTTCACAGCTTTGGGACTCATCGTCCCCCTAGGGCTAGCCAGCTATGCCGGGTTTCAAATTGCGACATACTTTCGACTCAGGCCCCACTGGGACCTGATTTATTCCTACGATCCAGCAACCAACGAAATTGGTAATGCAGCTATGATTCGATCCCTGAGAGAAATTAATGGCGCTGAGCAGTCATTGCGTAATATCACCTTAGTGGGTGCTGATCTCCGCAGCGCCGACCTCCGCAGCGCCGACCTCAGCAGCGCCGACCTCCGCAGCGCCAACCTCAGCAGCGCCGACCTCAGCAGCGCCGACCTCAGCAGCGCCAACCTCAGCAGCGCCAACCTCAGCAGCGCCAACCTCGGCAGCGCCAACCTCAGCACTGCCGACCTCCGCTTCGCCGACCTCCGCAGTGCCGACCTCCGCAGTGCCGACCTCCGCAGTGCCGACCTCCGCAGCGCCGACCTCAACAGCGCCAACCTCAGCCGCGCCAACCTCCGCAGCGCCGACCTCAGTAGCGCCGACCTCAGTAGCGCCGACCTCCGCAGCGCCGACCTCCGCAGCGCCTTACTCGGTGCAGCAGACTTACGAGAGGCGACGAATCTAGTAGTTGAACAGTTAACAGGAGAAAGCCCGCCCTATCTCTGCAAAGTGGCGCTGCCTGCATATATCACCGACATCGACCCCGATCTCGATTGCGATCAATTCCCCCAACTCCTGATGGAGCGCTATGGCTTGAGTCAAGAAGAGGCCGAGCGACGGGTCAATGAGATGCGTAACCCAGCCGACTCCAGCCCCTAGCGGTTTCCGCCATGGTGGCAGCAGCAGCCATTAGGATATGAATATCAACGGCTGAGATTCATTCACGCCCAACCATGACCTCCCTGACATTGCCCCTCCAGGTCGATCTCAAAGACGTTCATCTCAGTGATGAACAGTTCTACCAGCTCTGTATCAATAACCCCAACCTCGTTCTAGAGCGCAACCCTCAAGGAGCCTTAATTCTGACGTCCCCCGTGGGTGGTGAAAGTGGCAGCCATGAACTAGAACTGGCGATCGACTTGGGTCTCTGGAACCGCAAAACCCAGCTCGGCAAGGTTTTTAGCTCCTCAACCCTGTTCAGACTGCCGGGTGGTGGAGACCGCTCCCCCGATGTTGCTTGGGTCGAACTGTCCCGCTGGCAAAGCCTCACCCCAGTACAGCGCCAAAAATTTCCCCCCATCGCCCCCGACTTCGTGTTGGAGTTGCGGTCCCGCACCGATAGCCTTGCCACCCTCCAAGCCAAACTCCAGGAATACATGACCAGTGGTGTGCGTTTGGGCTGGCTGATCAACCCCCAAGACCAACAGGTCGAAATCTATCGCCAAGGACAAGCTAAAGAAGTTAAAGCGCTACCTACTGAACTCTCTGGCGAAACTGTTCTCCCTGGTTTTGTGTTGTCCATCGCCCGATTTGCCTAGATAGTTGTGCAGGGTGTGTTGCGACGCGAGTCCAACGCACCGACAGAATCGGGCCTGGTGCGTTATGGCTACGCCCAACACACCCTACAAAATCGATGTCGACCGGTAAGATGGGAAGATTGTTTTCCCATAAGACACCGGGTTGCTATGACAGAGCGGCAAAAATTGTATGAGGGCAAGGCCAAGATCCTCTATGCCAGCGACGATCCAGCGGTGTTAGTGAGCTACTTCAAAGATGATGCCACCGCCTTCAACGCCCAGAAACGCGGGCAAATTCTCGATAAGGGGCGGATGAACTGCGCGATCGCCACCCACCTCTTCCAAATCCTCGCGGCCCAGGGCATTCCCACCCATTGGATCGAGACCACCAGCGATCGCGAAATGCGCGTCCAAACCGTAACAATTGTCCCCCTCGAAGTCGTCGTCAGGAACTTTGCGGCCGGGAGTCTCTGTCAACAAACAGGAATCCCCTTAGGCACCGAGTTAGCCCCCCCCTTGGTGGAGTTCTACTTCAAAAACGATGACCTAGGGGACCCGTTGTTGACCCGCGATCGCATCCGCGCCATGGACCTTGCCAGTGACAACCAAGTTGATGCCATCATCTGTCTGACAGAGGCCATTAACGGCCACTTGCAGGACTTTTTCCAGCGCTGCCAGATCACCCTGGTGGACTTCAAATTAGAGTTCGGGGTGAATGGCCAGGGAGAGCTGCTGCTGGCCGATGAGATCAGCCCAGATACCTGCCGCCTCTGGGATCAGACAAAAACGGATCCTAAAGAACGCATTCTGGATAAGGACCGATTCCGTCAGGATTTGGGTCAAGTGGCTGATGCGTATCAGGAAGTGCTGCAGCGAGTTCTGGCCCAAGTCAGCCCAAATTAACTCAGAGGATGCGGTAAAATCTTTCCGTTTCGGAGAAAGGCTGATAATTGTAAACCCTGGTTTCACCGAATGCGGTGCAATGCCAGGAATCTGTGCGGTTTACCCGGACCTCTATTAGGAATCTAGAATGCGTCAGTCCCCCACGCTCCTTGCCCTATTAACCCTTTCAGCAACCTTAGGATTTGCGAGCCAGGCCTATGGTGGCGAGGTGAGGGAACTTTCTCCGTCTGAGGTGACGGCAACGTCCTCTCCTGGGGCTGATGCAATCCCGACTGCGGCGCTACCAGCGGTCTCTCTCCCAAGGACGGTGATTACCACTACATCCTTAACCGCTGTCGCTGAGTTAGAGGGGGAGATTGAGGAACAGATTGCCGTTGTCGATTCAGAGGCGTCGATCGCCCCTTTGACCTTAGAGTTTGCCCCCCAGAGCGAACTTGTTCCCCCCAGGGAGCTGGACAGTGAGATTGAAGGTGGGCCTGGACCGGTCTCGGTAGACGCCATTATTAGCCAAGCAGATCCGGCTGATGGGGAAGCAGAACCCGAAACCCCTGCCCAAGAACCCGCTAATCAACGGGAAGAAGAAACCCGAGTGCTGGTGGCGGAAGTGGCGGTCACGGGCCTCGACGGGGAGTTGCTCGATCGCACCCTAGAGGACCGGGTCTTTGGGGCTATCACCACAGAAGCCGGTCGCACGACGACGCGATCGCAATTACAGCAAGACATCAATAATATTTTTGCGACCGGTATTTTTGCCAACGTCCGGGCTTTGCCCGAGGATACGCCCCTGGGGGTACGGATCACCTTTGTGGTGCAGCCTAACCCGGTCTTGACTCGGGTGGATGTGGTGGGTAACGAGAAGTTACCCGATACCGTTGTCGATGAAATCTTTTCCGAACAATATGGCGAGATTATTGACCTGATTGCCTTCCAGGACCAGATTGTAGCCTTAAACACCTGGTATCAAGACAATGGCTACGTCTTGGCCCAAGTGATTGCCTCTCCCGAAATTTCAGCCGATGGGGTGGTTACCCTGGTGGTGGCAGAGGGCGTGATCGAAGCGATCGAGGTGCGCTATCTCAACGAAGAGGGTCTGTTCGAAGATGAAGAGGGCAACCCTGTGCGGGGACGAACCCGTGAGTTCATCATTACCCGTGAGCTAGAAACCCAGCCAGGAGAAGTCTTTCAGCAAGATCAAATCCAATCGGATTTGCAGCGGGTGTTTGGCTTAGGGCTGTTTGACGACATCAACCTCAGCTTGGCACCGGGAACCGAAAACCCCCGCCATGTTACCATGGTGATCAACGTGGTAGAGCGTAATACCGGCTCCGTCGCCGCTGGTTTGGGCTTTAACTTTACCGGCGATATTTTTGGCACCCTTAGCTATCGCCAAGAAAACTTCGGGGGTAATAACCAGAAGTTCTCGGCTGAGACCCAACTCAGCACTCGGGATTTGCTGTTTGACATCAGCTTCACCGACCCCTGGATTGGTGGTGACCCCCATCGCACCTCTTATACTGTCAATGGGTTTGCCCGGAGATCGGTTCCCCTTGTCTTTGACAATGGCCCCACTGAGATCAATCTCGCCAATGGTGATCGGGTACGCTTGTTCTCTTTCGGTGGCGGACTCAGCTTCCGGCGACCTTTGGGCGGTGGCTGGACTGGTTCCGTAGGGACGACCTTTCAGCGGATCCGGGCCACGGATGCCGATGGCAACACTAATACCGTTGACGCTGTCGGCAACCCTCTCACCGCCAGCGCTACCGGTGTAGATGATCTCTGGACCTTCCAAGTCGGTGTCGTCCGGGACCTGCGGGATAACGCCTTAAGCCCCACCAGCGGTAGCGTCCTACGGTTGAGCACGGAGCAATCGGTACCGTTGGGCTCGGGCAGTATTTTCTTTAATCGAGTTCAGGCCAGCTATAGCTATTATGTGCCGGTCAGCTTTATCAGCTTTGGGGAAGGGGCTCAGGTTTTGGCCTTTAACCTGCAAGGCGGCACCATCCTAGGCGAGTTTCCCCCTTACGAAGCCTTTTCTTTGGGGGGCACCAACTCAGTGCGAGGCTTTGAAGAAGGATCGGTCGGCTCTGGAAGCAACTACATCCAAGCCACGGTAGAATACCGCTTCCCGATATTTTCCTTTGTGGGGGGGGCGCTATTCATCGATGCGGCGACCGATCTGGGTAGCCAGAATCAGGTCTCTGGCGATCCTGGTGGAGATCGCGGCAAACCGGGCAGTGGCATTGGCTATGGCGGTGGCTTGCGGATTCAAACGCCCCTGGGCCCAATCCGGATCGACTACGGCTTTCCTGATAATGGCGATGGGGGACGACTGCACTTTGGCATTGGTGAGCGCTTCTAATGGGTGAGTCCAATCCTCCGACTACGACTGCACCGGTAACCGAGCCTCAGGCCCAGTTCGCCGCTGCCCAGGGAACCCTGACTCAACCGTTTACACAATCCGGGATTGGGCTGCATTCGGGCCAGGAAACAACGGTGCGGGTTTTACCTGCCCCTGAGCAAGCGGGGCGGTATTTCGTCCGCACGGACTTATCCGATACCCCCACCATTCCCGCCCAAGTCAGTTTTGTGCGTCAAACCCTGCTCTCCACAGAATTGGCCCATGGGGAGGCAACCGTTCGCACCGTTGAGCATCTATTGGCGGCGCTGGTGACTGCGGGGGTTAGCAATGCTCGCATCGAAATCGACGGCCCGGAAGTGCCGCTGCTGGATGGGTCAGCTTTGCCTTGGGTGACGGCGATCGCCCAAGCGGGTATCCAACCTCAAACCGGTTCCCAAACCCCGATTATCGTCACCAACCCGGTCCATATCCAGGAGGGGGATGCCTTTGTGATGGCATTGCCCGCCTCAACCCCTCGATTCACCTATGGCATTGATTTTGATGTCTCTGCGATCGGTAACCAGTGGCAAAGCTGGTCCCCTGCCGTTGCCAATTTTGCTGAGGTGGTGGCTGCAGCCCGCACCTTTGGCCTCGCCCACCAGGTGGACTACCTGCGGGAAAAGGGGTTGATCAAAGGGGGGAGCTTGGCAAATGCTCTGGTGTGTGACCATACGGGTTGGGTTAACCCGCCGCTGCGGTTTGACAATGAACCGGCGCGTCACAAGTTACTCGACCTCGTGGGGGACTTGAGCCTCCTGGGGGCACTACCCCTCGCCCATGTGGTGGCCTACAAGGCCAGCCACGGCTTACACGTTCAATTAGCCCAGGCCCTAGTGGCTGGATAGAGTGACCTTCTAATGGGACAATTGGGACAGCTTTGGGCTTTTTAGCAGTCGCCAGTCCGTTTAGGACGAGACTGCGAACCATTTTGGTGATTTGCTAAGCATCAGAACGACACTAGGTGTCTTAATCAAAATGGTTGGCTTTATATTAAGATTCCCGTACTTGATCCGAGATCAAAATCGATGACTACAGCGGTAACAGCAGACCCTTCTCAAGTAAAAGTCCCCGCCTCAGAATCTCTCGAACAGAGTTCGGATGCTGCCCTCAAAACGACATTTAGTCTAGAGGAGATCCAGCAGCTTTTACCCCACCGCTACCCCTTTGCCCTAGTGGATCGGATCATCGATTATGTGCCAGGCAAGCGGGCGGTGGGCATCAAGAATGTGACCTTTAACGAACCTCACTTCCAGGGGCATTTCCCCGGACGCCCGATCATGCCAGGGGTGTTGATTGTGGAGGCCATGGCCCAAGTGGGCGGTGTTGTGCTGACCCAAATTCCTGGCGTCAATGGTCTGTGTATGTTCGCAGGAATTGATAAGGTTCGCTTTCGGCGGCCCGTTGTGCCTGGGGATCAATTGGTCATGACCGTGGATCTGCTGACGGTGAAGCGGATGCGGTTTGGCAAAATGCAGGCCCGGGCCGAAGTGGACGGTGCTCTGGTTTGCGAAGGAGCCCTGATGTTTTCCGTTGTGGATTAGCTCAGCGATCGCCTTTACCCATGACCCTAAATTCGACTTCTACGTTGGCCTCCGGAGGCACGCCCTTGACTACCCTTATCCACCCAACGGCGGTGATTCACCCTGGGGCAACCCTTCATAGCAGTGTCCGAGTGGGTCCCTATGCGGTGATTGGCGAAAACGTCACCGTGGGGCCTGAGACCGAGATTGGTGCCCATGTGGTCATTGATGGTCACACCACCATTGGGGCTCGTAATCAAATTTTCCCCGGTGCCACCATCGGCATTGAACCCCAAGACTTGAAGTATGACGGTTCCATTAGCCTGGTTGAGATTGGTGATGATAACCGCATTCGCGAATACGTCACCATTAACCGGGCCACCCACTCCGGCGAAATCACCCGGGTGGGCAATAACAATTTGCTCATGGCCTATGTCCATGTAGCCCATAACTGTGTAGTTGGGGATCAGGTGATCATTGCCAACACGGTTTCCCTCGCTGGCCATGTGGAGGTGGACTCTAACGCCGTCATTGGTGGGGTCTTAGGCATCCATCAGTTTGTCCACATTGGTCGCTTTGCCATGGTGGGCGGCATGAGTCGGATTGATCGAGATGTGCCCCCATACACCGTGGTCGAGGGTAATCCTGGCCGGGTTCGGGGTCTCAATTTAGTGGGGTTACGACGGGCAGGCATTACTAAGGCCCAGGGCGGTACCCCCTATCGAGAATTAAAGGAAGCCTACCGCTTGCTCTATCGGGCTGATGCTCCCCTTGAGGCCGGACTCGTCGCCTTAGGGCAATGGCCCGACAATGAATATGTGGCGCATTTGCAGCAGTTTTTAACCGCCTCTTCCCAGCAATCAGGGCGGCGGGGACCGACCCCCGGTCGCCGCATCAGCTCATCTCAAACGGAGGTGTAGGGTGTGGTTAAGCCTCAGGCCGATGATCTGGATCGCCACCCACCTGCCCTGAAAATTTTCATCAGCACCGGCGAGGTCTCTGGGGATCTACAAGGATCCCTCCTGATCAAAGCCCTCCATCGCCAAGCGGGTCTCCAGGGCATCACCCTGGAGATCAGGGCTTTAGGCGGGCAAAAAATGGCCCAGGCGGGGGCACGACTGCTTGGGGACACGACCGGGATTGGGTCGGTGGGCATTGTCGAAGCCTTGCCCTACGTGCTACCAACCTTACAGATGCAGGAGCGGGCCAAACAGCAGCTTCAGGCTGATCCCCCTGATGTGGCGGTATACATCGATTACATGGGGCCTAACCTCAGCTTGGGAAAGTTTCTACGGCACCACCTGCCCCAGGTGGCCACGGTGTATTACATTGCTCCCCAGCAGTGGGTATGGGCCTTCAGCCCTAAGGATACGGAGGCGCTGATCCAGATTTCTGATCGTATGCTGGCTATTTTTCCGGCAGAAGCCAACTACTACCAAAAATGTGGGGCTGACATGACCTGGGTGGGTCATCCTTTAGTCGATCGCTTCTCACCACCCCTGGGCCGTGCCGAGGCCCGACAGACCCTGGGCCTCTCTGCCACTGATCAGGTGGTCACCTTGATCCCCGCTTCCCGCCATCAAGAAGTGACCCACATTGCCCCGCTCATCTTTGCCGCTGCTCAGTGTATTCAAAGGGATGTGCCAGCGGTGAAATTCTTGTTGCCAATTTCCATGGGTAGCTTGAAAATTAAGTTAGAGCGCCTCCTCAAGACCTATCAATTGCCTATCTCCCTAGTGGAAGGTAGTAGCCAGGTGGCGATCGCCGCTGCCGATGTGGCCTTGACCAAATCGGGCACCGTCAACCTAGAGATCGCCCTGATGAATGTCCCCCAGGTCGTGACCTATCGCCTTAACCCCCTCACGGCCCGGATTGGCTACCACCTGCTGAAAATTCGAATTCCCTTTGTCTCGCCGGTGAATTTGGTGCTGCCAGAGCCGGTTGTGCCAGAGCTGATTCAATGGCATGCCAATCCTGAAAACCTAGCCGAGGCCGTTGTCAAGCTTTTGCAAGATCCCGCTGAACGACAAACCATGCTGGCCGGTTATGGGCGATTACGTCAGGCCTTGGGAGACCCTGGGGCCTGCGATCGCGCCGCCCAATCCATCTTGGAAGCCGCGTTGGCCAGGGCCGCGCGGGTCAATGAGATCGGGGCCTAGTCGCGGGTTGGGATGACAAGAACTTTAGGGCAATTGTTCTGGAAGGGGACCTGATTCTTTAGAATTGGAATGCTCTGGCGAGGATGTCCCTTAAAATCTTCAAAGCATTCTGTCGCTGGGGCAGATGACAACGTCAACCACAACTCAACACTGTGCAGTCAGGAGACCCCCTTAGTGAGCATTACTGAACTCTTTAGCCGTGGCGGCATCGCCATGTGGCCCCTCCTGTTTCTATCGGTGTTGGCCTTAGGCAGTATTGTCGATCGCGTCTGGTTTTGGTCACGGATTTTGACCCGAGAACGGGAGGTGGCTGGGCGTGTTTTGGAAGCGGCTCGGCGGGAATGGGCCGCAGCGGCAGAAATCGCCAAGCGATCCAGTGCGTTACCCATGGGCCGCTTTCTTCAGGCTCCCCTGTCCCTAGAGAAGCCAGAGCCAGAGGTGTTCCGCCTGGCCCTAGAGACGGCGGCCAACGAGGAACTGGCCGTGATGCGCCGGGGAGAAAAGGTGCTGGAAGCTGTGATTGCCATCTCCCCCTTGTTGGGACTACTCGGTACGGTTGTCGGCTTGATTAACTCCCTCGGCTCGATTCAGCTCAGTGACTTGGGTGGGGATGCGACTGCAGGCACCGCCTTAGGCATTGGCGAGGCGTTGATTAGTACGGCAGTCGGCTTGGTGATTGCCATTGTTAGCCTGGCCTTTTATCGGCTCTTTCAAGGGTTTGTGTTTGGCCAGGCTAAAGTATTTCGCCAATCGGGAAGCGAGTTAGAGCTCCTATATCGTCAAGCCTGGGCCAGTAAATCGGTCCCTGAAGTGTCCCCTGTAGCCGCCAAGGAGCGTGATTCCTAAATGAAAATCGATCTCCTGGATACCCCAACCACAGAAGATGTCCGCATTGAAATCATCCCCCTCGTGGATGTGATCTTCTGCATTCTGACCTTTTTTATCCTGGCAGCGGTGGGACTAACCCGGCAACAAGCCATTGACTTAGACTTACCCAGCGCGAATAGTGGTAGCCCGCTGCCCGCCCAAGGGCTGGGGGCAGATGCGGTCCGACGGGGGCGGCTCTATGTGAGTGTGGATGCGATCGGCCAAGTGTATTTAGATCAGCAGCCGGTCACCCTGGACTTGCTGAACGATGTTTTGCTGCAGCATCAGCAGGTTTCTCCGGAGGGGTTGATTGTGCTGTATGCCTCTCGGGATGCTCGCTACGAAGATGTGATTCAGGTGCTGGATCTACTCCGCTCCGTGGGGGGAGATCGCGTTGCCTTAGCGACGCTGCCCAGTGCGATCGGTGACCCGGCTAATGCGCTTTCAGGGGATGATCTGCTGGATCCTAATCTCTGGCAAGATCCCAGCCTGACCCCTGGCACCGATCCCCTCGTTTCACCCCTGACTGATCCATTGGCACCGGGGGAAGATCCCTTGTTTGATTCTATGGACTCCCTCGACCCGTTGGACGAGAACCCTTAGGGAATTGGGTTGATAGCAGTTGCCAGTTCGGTTAGGACAAGACTGCGATCCCCATTGCTGCTAAGCAACGCACCAGAACGATCCTCGGTGACTAAGCAAAGTGGCCAGCGCTATACAGGGCGGCAAAGCGATCGCTCGCTTCCACGAGGGCATCGATAATGCCCGGCTCAGTGGCTGAATGCCCGGCAGCCGGAATCACCCTAAATTCGGCTTCTGGCCAAGCCTGATGGAGCGCCCAAGCGGTCTCCATGGGGCAAACCACATCGTACCGACCCTGCACAATCACCCCAGGGATATGGCGAACCTTAGCCATATTGGCCAGGAGATAATCGTCCTGGTCAAAGAAGCCGCCGTTAATAAAGTAGTGACATTCAATGCGGGCAAAGGCCGCCGCAAACTCAGCCTCACCAAACTTTTGAATGAGCGATGGGTCCACGACTAACTTGCTCGTGCTGGCTTCCCAAATCGACCAGGCTTGGGCTGCCGTGAGGCGGATCTGCTGATCAGAACTGGTTAATCGTCGATAATAGGCCGTCACTAAGTCATGGTGCTCTGCTGCTGGAATCGGGGCCAAGTAGGTTTGCCAAGCCTCAGGAAATAAAGCGCTGGCCCCCGATTGATAAAACCATTGAATCTCTTGGCGACGTAGGGTAAAAATGCCCCTGAGAATTAACCCTTGGCAGCGATCGGGGTGGGTTTGGGCATAGGCCAACGCTAAGGTGCTGCCCCAACTGCCCCCGAATACGACCCAGCGCTCAATCCCCAAATGGATCCGCAGCTTTTCAATATCCCCTACCAAATGCCAGGTGGTATTTTCCGCCAGCTCTGCGTGGGGGGTACTTTGACCGCAGCCCCGTTGATCAAAGAGCACAATTCGCCACCGGTCCGGATCAAAGTATTGCCGGTAAAGCGGTACCGTCCCGCCGCCAGGACCCCCATGCAAAAAAATAACCGGACATCCCTGGGGATTGCCGGATTCCTCTAGGTATAGGGTGTGGCGCTCTGAAACGGAGAAATACTCGACGTGGTGGGGCTCAATGGGCGGATACAGGGCGCGCATGGGTTCAGACAATCCCTTGAATTAGTGGATTTCTGAAGATGATTATAGGGATAGTCGAGCCTAGGGGATAGGTTTATTGAGTCTAGTCATGCTAGGTCTTAGGGATCAATCCGCTTTTGATCCGGTGGGACCTGACTGGGCTCTAAATCAGTTGGTGCGTCCCCTAGGCCGCGGACTTTACCACAACCCATTTCCCCGTTTGGGCATCTCGATAGGTGACAAAGGGATTCGTTTTGACCGGTTTTGTGCAGGACTTAGCCATGGGAACAAAAGAGAAACTAGGCATCATAATTTCTATCCTATTTCCCTGGCAGCTCAACCCCCGTGATGGGGGCAACCTAGCCCTGTGATTTTGGCGGCCATGGCGTGGTGATGCTTCTCACAATCACCCAACCGGTTAAATTCCGGTGCTCACCAATTCTCTAAACCAATCATCGTTAGCTAGGGCGGTAAAGGCCGGTTCGGTGGGGGCCTCTGCCCGGAAACGGGGATCTAGCCGAATGGCCTGCTGTAGATTCTCTAAGGCGACATCAAACTCTCGCTGCAGGGCGTAGTAGGTGGCCTTGTGATAGAGGGCCTTGGCGTAGTCTGGATCAATCTCTAAGGCCTGCTCAAAGCTTTTCAGGGCTTCATCACCCTGCCCCAGTCGCATTAATACTTCCCCCCGGTTATCCCAAGCCTTAACGGCATTGGGGTTAAAGCGAGTCGCGTTGTCAAAGGACTCTAGGGCCTCTTGATCCCGACCCAACTCAGCGGCGGCCAATCCCCGATTGAGCCAGGCCACCGCATCATTGGCTTGAAACTCTACCGCTTTGCTAAAGGACTCAAACGCCTCATCATGCTGCTGTAATACCCCGAAGGAAACCCCCCGATTAACCCAGGCCTCTTGGTAGTCGGGCTTCAGGGCGAGGGCTTTATCAAAAGCGGAAATGGCGTCTTCGCGTTGGCGTAAACGACCGAGGATCATGCCCCGACTCAGCCATCCCTGCGGGTCTTCAGGCTCTAGGGCGAGGAGGCGATCGCAGGCGACTAAGGCTTCGTCATAGCGCTTCAGCTCCCGCAGCAGTTGTGCCCGTTGATAATGGACCGCCGTCAGGCTGGGGGCCAATTCCGATACTTGATCGAGGGCGGTAAGGGCCTCTGCTTTGCGATCCAGGGCAATGAGGGCCTGGGCTTGGTTGAGCCAAACCTCACTGTTATTGGGCTGTACCTCTAGGGCTTGCTGGTACTGGGCGATCGCCTCACCATAGCGACCTTCTCCCAGGAGGGTATTGCCCGCCTTGACAAATTCTTGGGCCGACAGGAACAGGGTGGGGCGATTGCTTCGGAGCTGCTCCAGCAGGTCATTAAACGCCTGTAGCCGTTGCCGGGTATCGGTCACAAAGGAATCGGCAATGTACTCGGGAGCCACCTCCCCCAGACGGCGCATGATCGCCTCTTTTTCCCCCTGGGCTTCCGCTTGCAGGTCCCGGAGCCGGGCCTGCACCGTTTCCTTAAACCGCTCTAAATCTGCGAGGGCATCGTTGCGTCCGGCGGCAGCATCCCGCTGCAGTTGGGTGAGTTGATCGGAAAAGTCGGCTTCAATCTGTGCTAACCGCTCCTTGGCACGGGTTTGGCGATCGCTGGCGTCGGTTTCCAAGGTGGTGAGGTGGTCACTGAGGCGGTTATCGAAGCCCTCCAACTTTTCCAAAACCACATCACGGCGGTTAAAGACCACATCCCGCACCTCGTTCAGTTGGCGGCTAAATTCCCCTTCTAAGCGACCGAGGTTGGTCAAAGTGGTTTCAGCCTGCTTGCGGCCCTCCCCTTGGATCGCCTGCACAGCCTCGGCAAAGTCACGGGCACTGCGTTGCAGATCGTCCCAAAGGATCGTCTTACGACTGTCCAGATCCTCCGCCAGTTGGGACAGTTGCCCCTGGAAGGCGTCCGCTTGCTGCTGCAGGGTTTCGAGGGAAGCGGTTTGTCGGATATCTAGATCAGTGGTGAGATCGGCGATCTGCTGCTGACAAGTCTGCGCACTTTGCTGCATTGCCGCCAGGGCCGTCGATTGCGCCTGATCGATGGTGCCTTGGAGTTGGCCAAACTGGGCTAAGAACTCGTCAGCGCGGCTTTGCAAATCCCCCAGAATATCAACCTTGCGGTCATCGACTTCCGCCTGGTAGCGATCAAACTGCCCGAGGAAATCCTTCAGGGTTTGCTGCAAGTCGGTCAGGATGGCAGCCTTGCGGGTGAGGATGTCGTCTTTGGCCTGCCCATAGCTGGTCTCTAGGTCTTGGTTGGCCTGCTCAATATTTTGTAGTGCTAAATCCCGATGGCCCAGGGTACTGGCTTGGGCATCATCCAGGGTCTTTTGGAGCTGGCGCTGGCGCTCATCCATGGCGTCCATCACCCGCTGCTGGTGCTGTTCCAGTTGGGCTTCGAGGTTGTCCCGCAAATTCTCGAAGTGAGGGGCAAAGTTCTCTTGCATCGCCGCCAACTCTGCCAGGGTGAGATCGAGATCGGCTTCTACCGATTGGGTGAGCCCCGTCAACCGGTTGCTAAAGTCCGTGGCCGATCCCTGCAGATTCGCTAAGGTGGCCGCCTGAGTCTGGTCCGTTTGGGCTTGGAGATCAATGAAATGCTGTTGTAGTGCGGCAGCAGCCTGTTGGGCCGTTTCCAGCAGTTGGGCATTGTGCTGAGCCCCTTCCCCTTCTAAGGTGGTAACCCGTTCCTGGAGCTGCTGCTGAAAACCGGTAGCCCGCTGGTCAAAATCGGCTTCCAGGGCAGCCAGCTTTTGCTGCAGGGCTTCCACTTGGGTTTGCCATTCCTTGAGGGTGCGCTGCTTCGACTCACCCATCTCGTCCGTTAAGCGGCCCAGGGTCTGGCGCTTGTCCGCCAGATCATCCTTAAAGCTTTCGGTGCGGTCCTCTAAATCCTCGGCCCGGTCGGCAGCGTCTTTCAGGACTAAATTCAGCTCTCGGGTCGCTGCCCGAATTTTGCTCTCCAGATCGGTCATCTTGTTCAGCTCATCGGCGACGATACTGGCTGCCAGCCGATTGGCTGAGCGCTTCCAGAAGTCGTAGGCGCGGCTGGTTTGGATGATGATGTAAATGGCAGTACCCAGCATGATCAGGGCGATCGCCATCAAAATCAGCGCCGTTAACTGGCCGTTAGTACTACCTTCCCTGGCATTCGCATCGGCATTGCTTTGTTGGGCCAGGGTCTGTTGGGCCAGCACCGCATGACGTGACCTTAAGGGTAGGGGCACAGCAGCGGCAGCATCGCAGACCATGACGCTGCCCGAGAGCGTTAGGACCAGCCCTAAGGTACTGCGAAAAAGGATGGAATCGGGACGAATCTGGGGCCGTATGGGCATCGAACTTTAGGAGGGTGACCTGGGCAACAGCGGGGGGATAGAGCTGAGGCGATGGCCCACTCAATGGCCCGCTAAAGAATATGCCTAGCATACCGTGACACTAGGGCAGACAGGGGGCCGGCAGGTCTCCCCGGTTTTAGCCGCCGCCAGCACCGATAGCGATTACGAATAGGTCAAAGCCCGAATGGCAAACTTAGGCAGCGCCAACATGCGTCGCCAGCGCCAGGGTTCTTTATAGAGGCGATACAGCCATTCCAAATGGTTATTACAAAACCAGGCTGGAGCCCTTTCCTTTAACCCGGCCCAAATATCAAAGCTGCCCCCCACCCCAATCCAAACGGCGTTGGGGCAGAGATGACGATGGTCGGCGGTCCAAAATTCTTGGCGCGGCACCCCTAAGGCCAGCAGGATCACCGTGGGCTGCAGGGCTTTGAGTTGGTCTTGAAAGGCGAGCTGCTCTTCGGGGGTAAGGTAGCCATGCTGTACCCCAGCAACCTTGAGTTGAGGGTTACGCTGCTGCCATTCCTGGGCGGCGGCTTCTGCCACCCCCGGTGCCCCCCCATAGAAGAAGACGGATTGCTCGGGACGGAGCTGCTCTAAAACCGCTTCAGCCAGCTCAATGCCGGGGCAGCGCTGCAGGGTTTTTCCCTGCAGACGGAAGTACAGCACGATACCCGCCCCGTCGGGAATCACCAACTCGGTCTGCTGAATCAACTGTTTGAGGGGAGGGTTGCGATCGGCCTGCATCGCCATCTCGGCATTGAGGGTGACCACATGGCTGCCCAGCCCCTGTTGTTGCCGCAACAGCAGCCAGTCTGCGTAGTGCTCGCCGCGATCGCTCCAGTGGACTGGTAATCCCATCACCGAAAGTGTTTGCAGTTCTCCCATGCCATCTCCCGTGTCATCTCCTGTGCCAATCAGTGATCATCTTACGAGACCATCTTGGCAGTGGATAGACCCGCGAATGATTGAGAAGTCGTGGCAAAACCCATCGTAGATACAAGCAATGGGGCGATGAATCGGTTATTGCAACGAGTCCACATAGTCTTTGGCAATGCGCAACACAAAACCAGCCTAGGAATGGGAATGGATGGGTTCCCTCTCCACTATTACGACGGGAAGTGGACTGGTTTCCAAAACAGTTTGGGACACCGAACCGATCAGCACCTCATCTAAGGACCGATCGCCCCGCTTCCCCATTACAATTTCCGCGACACCGTGGTCCTGGGCAGCCTGCACAATGGCTTCGGGCACTATACCCCCGGTGGTGACGAACCGATGGCGAATGTCTGCTAAGCGTTGCTGTACCTGTTGTTGTAACCGTGCTACCTTGGCTGGGTCCTCCGATTGGATTACATGGAGCACGACCACACGGCCATCGCAGCGGCGGGCCAGTTCTGCGGCCTTGGTGAGGACTGACCCGGCCAAAGGGGAGGTGTCTACCGCCGCCAGCAGGACAATATTTTGGGCGATCGCCACCTTGGTCGGGTCCACTTCCCCCCGCTCCAGTAGCTTGGGGGCAAAGGTGGGGATCGCCCAAGCCCCTAGCGGCGCAGTCACCAAAATCGACAATGCGGCCAGGGCCAAAATCGTTTCACCGCCCGCCACCCCCTGGGCCAAAGGAACCGCCCCGATCGCCGCTTGGACTGTCGCCTTGGCGGAATTCCCCGGCAATAAAAACAGCCGCTCTTTCCAAGTCCAGTTGCTACCCAGGGTGGAGAGATACCAACCCAGAGATCGCCCCACCAGCGTCCCAATCGTCAACACCAGCAACCCCACCAGCAGGGTGTCCCCCAGCACCTGGAGCTGGATGCTGGCCCCCATCAGCACAAACAAAATAATCTCGGCCACGGTCCAGAGACTGTTGAAGCTCCCCCGTAACCGCCGCGCCAGGGGCGCATCCAGCTCAATCAAAAAGAAGCCGGTGGCCATCACCGCCAAATAACCGGAGAACACCGGCATCGCTTCTGCCAGCACCACCAATAGGAGGGCAATACTGGCAGCCACCAACCCATCTTGGACCGCATTTTGAGTCCAGTTTTGACGGGTGAGGAGCAGCACCAAAATCCGGGCAGTCACCCAGCCCAGCAGAATCCCAAGGGCAATTTGCATCACCACTGGGAAGGGCAACAGTTGTAGGGGGCTGAAGGTAAGGCCCCCGAGGTTAATGCTGGTGTCCCCACTTTGGGTAAGGAAGGCCAACAGCAGGCTAAACACCAGCAGGAGCAACACGTCGGAAAGGGCACTACCGGTCAAGATCGCATCGGAAATCCCTTTTTTGACCCCCCACCCCAGGCTTTTGAGTCTTAGCATTCCAGGCACAATCACTGCCGGAGACTCAGCCCCGAGGATGCAACCCAGCAGTAACCCTGTGGCGAGGTCGAACTGGAATAACCAGATGGCGGCGATGGCAACGGCGATCGCCTCCCCCGCAGCGGGTAGAAACCCCAATCGCAGTGCCACCGTCCCCTGCTGGGACAGCTTCTCGCGGTCTAGCCCCAAGCCCGCCTTCATCAAAATCACCATCACGGCGATGGTGCGTAGGGCGTCGGCAGCGGCCAACATATCCGGGCTAATCACATTGCCCACTTGGGGACCGAGGAGAATGCCCACTAGCACCATGCCCACAAGGGCCGGGGCGTTTAGCCGTCGGATGATCTGCCCAACGAAAAACCCCATCAGCAGAATCCAAATAATGCTAGCTAACATGCTGGCTAAAATCGCGCTCCTGAACTTAGGCCCCCCGCCAGTATCGCCCCGTCGTCACCATTTCATTCTTCAACCGGCTCTCTCGGTGATGCCCTGCGCAATGGGGGGCACTCTCTCCATTGAGATGTTTTCAAAAGGCAATGTTAAGAGACTGGGCTGCTGCCCTGGGCCCATCGAATCTTCAACCTGGGCAACAGCTCATGAAAAACACCCTCAAAAAGCTTATAGAGAAAACTTAGCGCTCACTGACGGCTTGACGGCTCACGCCGAGTGACTTGGACCACAGCAAGTCTTGGCGATTGAGCATTCGAGTCACCTCAACCACCGATGGCATCTGCTGCCATAAAAGCGTTACCACTGCAGCCACCCTCAATGGCAAGGTCCCGGCATCCGTAAGGTGCATACGCTTATTGGTCATAAACGGCTGGTCTCAGAAGCGCTTTGAGATACTCATCTATCGCCGCGTGATCGGTGGCGGGCAAGGCGCAAAGTGCGGCAGTAACGATGACTCAATAGAAGGGGAAAAAGTGAAGACCCTAATGCCTTTCCTAATTTCCTTGCAATCCCTTGGCTAATCAACCTTTGTCTTAACCTCACATGCCTCATAAACGAGGACATGATTTTTGGGACGGAAAGGCAATGGTGAACCTAGGGGCTCTAGCTCAGATGCATGACCATAGCACCACCTCCCCCCTTCCCCTTCCCCCTGAAGGGTTTTGGGTATCCGCTAGATTCCCTGGGTCAATGTGTTGACAGTAGGGAGTGAGATGG